>CAMLSB010000062.1 GCA_946482565.1 uncultured Lysobacteraceae bacterium
CCAAGCTCGCGGCGTTGCGCACCGCCGGCATCGCCTTCCCGAACGATTTCCGGCGCAGCGACGAGGCCGGCGACCTGCAGGCCGAGTTCGCCGACGCCGATCGCTGGAGCAACGAAGCGCTGGAAGGCGAGGGGCGCCGCGTGGCGCTCGCCGGCCGCCTGCTGGCCAAGCGCGTGATGGGCAAGGCCGCGTTCGGCACGATCCAGGACGTGTCCGGCCGCATCCAGCTGTTCCTGCAGGCGGCGACGCTCGGCGACGCGTACGAGGCGTTCAAGGGCTGGGACGTCGGCGACATCGTCGCGGTCGAAGGCACGCTGATGCGCACGAAGACCGGCGAGCTGTCGGTCAAGGCGCACGCGCTGCGCCTGCTGGTGAAGTCGCTGCGTCCGCTGCCGGACAAGTGGCATGGCCTGGCCGACGTCGAGCAGCGCTATCGCCAGCGTTACGTCGACCTCATCGTGACGCCCGAGGCGCGCGAGGTGTTCGTCAAGCGTTCGCGCATCGTCGCCGGCATTCGCCGCTGGCTCGACGCGCGCCGCTTCCTCGAAGTCGAAACGCCGATGATGCATTACATCGCCGGCGGCGCCACCGCGCGGCCGTTCACCACGCACCACAACGCGCTCGACCTGGACCTGTTCCTGCGCGTCGCGCCGGAGCTGTACCTCAAGCGCCTGGTGGTCGGCGGCTTCGAGCGCGTGTACGAGATCAACCGCAACTTCCGCAACGAAGGCGTCAGCACGCGCCACAACCCCGAGTTCACGATGCTCGAGCTGTACGAGGCCTATGCCACGTACGAAGGGATCATGGACCTCACCGAAGCGCTGATCCGCGACGTCGCCGTCGAGGTCGCCGGTACCGCGGCGCTGCAGTGGGACGGGGAAGCGATCGACCTCGGCCCGCGTTTCCGCCGCTGGAAGCTGGAAGAAGCGGTGCGCGAGCTCAACCCGGAAATCTCGATTGCCGACTGCCGCGACCGCGACGCGCTTGCTGCGCATTGCGCGCGCCTGGGCGTCCACGTGAAGCCTGGCCATGGCTGGGGCAAGCTGCTGCTCGAGATCTTCGAGAAGACCGTGGAAGGTGGCCTCGTCCAGCCGACCTTCATCACCCATTACCCGGTGGAAGTCTCGCCGCTGGCGCGAGAGTCCGACACCGAGCCGGGCATCACCGACCGCTTCGAGCTGTTCGTCGGTGGCAAGGAACTGGCGAACGGCTTCTCCGAGCTCAACGATCCCGAGGACCAGGCCGCGCGCTTCCGCGCCCAGGTCGAGGCGAAGGCTGGTGGCGACGACGAGGCCATGCACTACGACGCCGACTACATCCGCGCGCTCGAGGTGGGCCTGCCGCCGACCGGCGGCCTGGGCATCGGCATCGACCGCCTCGTGATGCTCGTCACCGATTCGGGCTCGATCCGCGACGTGCTGCTGTTCCCGTACATGCGGCCCGAGCCGGGCCAGTAGCACGGACATCCGTCGGGCCCGCCCGGGGGGCTTGCCCCGGAACCGGCATCGCGGCCACCATGGCCGGCATCGGGGATTGCCCCGGCGCCGGGGGAGCGCGCCTTGAACATCGTCATCGTCGACGACCAGACGTCAGCCCGGACGATGCTTCGGCACATCCTCGAGGACATCGGCCCCGAGATCGAGGTGCATGACTTCGGCGACCCGCTCGAGGCGTTGGCCTGGTGCAACCGCGACCGGCCCGACCTGCTGCTGCTCGACTACCGCATGCCAGGCCTGGACGGACTGGAATTCGCGCGGCGCTTCCGCACCACGCTCACGCATCGCGACGTGCCGATCGTGCTGGTGACCGTCGTCGGCGACGAGCCGGTGCGCCAGGCCGCGCTGGATGCCGGCGTGATCGATTTCCTGGTCAAGCCGATCCGCCCGCGCGAACTGCGCGCGCGTTGCCGCAACCTGCTGCAGCTGCGCCAGCAGAGCGAATCGGTCAAGCAGCGCGCGCTGTCGCTGGAACAACGCTTGTTGTCGAGCATGCACGAGATCGAGGAACGCGAACGCGAGACGCTGGCGCGCCTGGCGCGCGCGATCGAATACCGCGACGCCGGCACCAGCGCCTACCTCGAGCGCATGGCGCGCGTCGCGGGACTCATCGCCGAAGGGCTGGGCCTGCCCGAAGACGAGGTGCGCACGATCGAGCTGGCGGCACCGCTGCACGACATCGGCAAGATCGCGATTCCCGATGCGATCCTGCTCAAGCCCGGCCCCCTGGAACCGCACGAACTCGAACACATGCGCCGGCACCCGCGCATCGGCTACCAGCTGCTCGCCGACAGCCCGAACCGGTTCATCCAGACCAGCGCGACGATCGCTTTGTGCCACCACGAACACTACGACGGCAGCGGCTATCCCGACGGCCTGGCCGGCGAGGAGATCCCGCTGGCCGCGCGCATCGTCACCGTCGCCGACGTGTTCGATGCGTTGATCTCGCCGCGCCCGTACAAGAACGCGTGGACCATCGAGGCGGCGCTGCAATACCTCGACGAGCAGCGCGGCCAGCTGTTCGATCCCGCTTGCGTGGACGTGCTGCTGCGCGAACGGGAGCGGCTGAACCAGATCTGCGAGCGGACTTCGGTCCCCGCGCTGAAGCCCGCCATGGAGTGACCGCAGGCGAGGGCGGGGCGGACGGCAAGCGCCGCGGGACCGGTTCCACCCCTCGTTGAATCGATGCTAAGGTGCCACGGAGTACGGTTTCCGCCCAATGAAACCGGATAGGGTGGCGGCGCCGGACATCGCCAGGCCGAGGGAGCCCGCGCGGTGGCCGCGACCGCCCGTGGGGTCCACATGCGGAAACTGGTAGCCATCACCGGCCTGGGAGTGATCTCCCCGGTCGGCCTCGACGTTCCCTCCGTCGCCGCTTCGCTCCGCGAGGCGCGTTCCGGCGTGCGCCTCGTGCATGCACCGCCGATCGAACGTGGATTCCCGGCCGGTGCGGTCGACGCCTCCTTCGAGGACCGGTTCACCAAGCTCGAGCTGCCGTTCCTCGACCGCTGCCAGCAGATGGCCGTGCTTGCGGCCGGGCAGGCGATCCGCGAGGCCGGGTTCGAGTCGTTCGCCGGGTTCGGCCAGCGCGCCGGCGTCTACTACGGCAACGTCAACGGCGGTTCAGCCACGGGACAAGCCTGGGTCGAGCAGCTGCTGCAACAGGGCAAGCAGGTGTCGCGTCCGTTCACCGCGATGGCGATCATGGGCAACGCGGGCGCCGCGCAGGTCGCGATCCGGCACCAGGTGCTCGGGCCCGTGATCTCGAACGCGACCGCGTGCGGGTCCTCCGGCGTCGCCATCGGCGAGGCCGCGCGCGCGATCGCCGACGGTTACCTCGACGTCGCCGTCGCGGGCGGCGCGGAGGCGCCGCTGGCGGCGATGATCATGGGCGTGTTCCAGGGCACGCGCGCGATGTCGGCGCCCGATCCGGAGGATGTGTCGCGGACGTGCAAACCGTTCGCGCGCAACCGCTCCGGACTGGTGATGGGCGAAGGTTCGGCCTTCGTCGTCCTCGAGGACGCCGGGCGCGCGCACGCGCGTGGCGCGCGCTGCCACGCCTACCTTACCGGCTACGGCGTATCCAGCGACGCGCACCACATCGGCATGCCCGCGACCGAGGGCCAGGTGCGGGCGCTCCGCGCAGCGCTCGCCGACGCCGCACTCGACGCAGGCGAGGTCGGCTACGTCAATGCGCACGCGACGGCGACCGATGGCGGCGACGTGATCGAGGCCGCTGCACTGCGCGAAGTGTTCGGCGCCGGCCCGCACGATGCCTGGATGTCGTCGACCAAGTCGGTGCACGGGCACCTGCTGGGCGCCACCAGCGCGCTCGAATTGCTGATCACCATCGTGGCCATGAACGAATCGCTGCTGCCGGCAAGCGCGAACCTCGAGGATCCCGATCCGCGCTGCGAACTCCGCCACGTCGGCGTGCGGCCCCGCGAAGGCCACGATTTCGCCCACGCCGTGTCCTTTTCCTGCGGATTCGGCGGCACCAACGTCGCGCTCGTCGTCTCCCGCGATCCTGCTTCCCGCCAAGCTGCCTAGAACCGCCTTTCCCGCCACTGATCCCTGAGCACCCACCGGAGCCGCCCATGAACGCTGTCGTCCTGCAACACCCGCAATTCGCCTCGATGCGCCCGCAGTCGCGCCTGTCCACCGAAACGAGGGCCCTGCGCGCCGACGCCCTCTGGATCACGCTCGGCAAGGATGCCGATACCGGCCTGCAGAACTTCACCCCGGCCCTGGTGCAGGAATTCCGCGGCCTGCTCGCCGGGCTGCACGACCGCCGCAATGCCACGCCCGTGCCGGACTACCTGGTCGTCCAGTCGGCCGACCCGGCGTACTTCAGCATGGGCGGCGACCTGCGCTTCTTCCGCGATTGCATCCAGCGCCGCGATACGTCCGCGCTGCGCGACTACTCCATGCGCTGCCTGGAGCTGTTGCTGTCCTGGAGCGCCCGTGCCGACGACACCACGACCTCGGTCGCGCTCGTCCAGGGCCGCGCGCTCGGCGGCGGCTTCGAGATGGCACTCAGCATGGATTACCTGATCGCCGAGGAACACAGCAGCTTCGGCTTCCCCGAGATCATGTTCGGCCTGTTCCCGTGCACCGGCGCCATGGGCCTGCTCGCGCCACGGATCGGTGCGCGCGCCGCCGAACGGATGATGACCAACAAGAAAATCTATTCGGCCGTGGAGCTCTACGACCTGGGGCTGGTCGACGAGATCTGCGCTACCGGCGAGGGCGAGCTGGCGGTGGAGCGTTTCGTCGCCAACCATTCCTCGCGGCTCAAGGCGCGGGTCAAGGTGCAGCAGAGCCGGTACCGCAACAGCCCGCTCGATCGCGTCGAAGGCGTGCGCATCGTCGAGGACTGGGTCGAGACCGCCATGCGCCTCACCCCCGAGGAGTTGCGCGCGATGGACATGCTGATCCTGATGCAGGCGCGCGAAGCTGCTTCGGCGTCGGCGGAGCGGCAGGCGGCCTGAGGATCAGCGCGCGGCGTTCGCCGCTTCGGCGGCGGCGAGCGACTGGCGCAGCGCATCCAGCGCGGCCAGGCTGAGGTCGGCGGTCTTGCGCAGGTCGGCGTGGCGCTCGCGCGTCGTCGCCTCCAGCTCGCGCTGGCTGATCGTCATCAGGCGGTCGGCGATGGCGCCCAGGCGCACGGCGCCCACGCTGAGTGCGACACCACGCATCGCATGCGCGTGGCGATGCACCGCGGAAAGATCGCAGGCGAGCAGGGCGCCCGACAGCGACTGGTCGATGCGCTCGATGTCCGCGACGCCGTCGGCGATCATCCGGCACAGGAATTCGGGCGTGTCGCGGACCTCGCGCAGCGTCTCGATCGCCGCCGGGTCCAGGTATTCGACCGGAACCGGTCGCAGGTGCTGCGCCGGCCGCGGCTGCGGCGTGGCGACGACGACGCCTTCGTCGGGAAAACCGGCCGCGATGGCCGCGCGCAGCTTGTCGAAGGTCACCGGCTTGTAGATGACGCCCGCCGCGCCCAGGGCCTCCAGCCGCTGCGCGGTGAGCGCGGATGTGTCGGCGGTGACGAACCACGTGGGCGCGACCTGGATGCGTCCGAACCGGTAGGTCTCGTACACCGTGGCGCCATCCATGTCCTGCATGTTGAAGTCGAGCAGTACCAGGTCGAAGTCGGCCGTCGCCAGCGCCTCCAGCGCGGCTTCGCCGGATTCGACCGCGGTCACCGCGTGCTCGTCGCGCGCCAGCATCTCGGCCAGCAGGTGCAGGTTGCTGCCATTGTCGTCGGCGACGAGGATCCGCTTGCCGCGGACCACCCGCGCCGGGGCAGCCGGTGCCGCCGCCGGCGGCTGTTCCGGGAGCGTCCGGACCATGCGCAGGTCGAACCAGAACCGCGTCCCTTCGCCCTGTGCGCTCTCCAGGTGCAGTTCGCCGCCCATGCGGCGCACGTGCGCCAGCGCGATGGACGTGCCGAGCCCGGTACCGCCGTACTTGCGCACGGGGCCGGTCTCCACCTGGAAGAAGGGTTCGAAGATCTTCTGCTGCACGGCCTCGGGAATGCCGATGCCGGTGTCCTGGACGCTGAAGCGCAGCCGGTACGCCGCGTCGTCCTGTTCGAGCAGCGCCACCTGGATGGCCACGGAACCGGACGGCGTGAACTTCACCGCGTTGCCCGCGAGGTTCATCAGGATGCTGTTGATCGCGTAGGCGTCGCCCATCACGGCACCGGAAATGCGCGGGTCCACTTCGGCCGACAGCGCCAGCTGCTTGGCCGCGGCGATCGGCGCGAGCGTGCCGGCGACGTGGTCGGTGACCTGGCGCAGGTCGAAGGCGATTTCCTGGTGCGCATCGCGGCCGGACTCGATCCGCGACAGGTCGAGCAACTGCTTGATCTCGAGGTCCAGCCCCAGGGCGAGGTCGACGATCGAGCGGGCGCGCTGCGAGCTGTCGGTCTCGCGGCTCTGGGCCTCGATCAGCGATGCGGTGGAGACGATGCCGGTGAGCGGCGTGCGCAGTTCGTGGCTGACCTTCGCCAGCAGCTGCGACTTGGCGAGGCTGGCGCGTTCGGCGGCATCGCGCGCGGCCTGCACCTTGCGGATCAGCGAACCTGCGTACAGCGGGACCACCAGCAGCAGCACGATGTGGGACATCGCGAAGAACGGTTGCGCGCGCCAGATCGGCGACAGGCCGGCGACCACGCCCAGGCCCAGGATCGAGACGGCCTGGCAGACGTGCATCGCCGTGGCGCCGATGCGGAACCCGAAGCCCAGGATCGTGAACAGGTAGAAGCCGACGATCACCAGCGACGACTGGCCTGCGATGTACAGCCACACCGTCACGACCAGCGGATCGATGACGGCCGTCGCCAGCACCTGGATCCGCGGTGGCAGCAGGTCGTAGCGCCGCGAGGCGTACACCGCGGCCACGGTGTAGCTCACGTACACGAAGGCGAACGTGGCGATCTCGAGGACGTTGGTGTCCGGATGGGTCGGGCCCCAGAACGCGAGCGCCACCAGCAGGACCACCTGCATCGCCAGCCCGAGCCGCAGCCGCAAGTTGGCTTGCGCCTGCACGCTCTGGATCATTTCGGGCAGATGCGACGGGGACAAGGGGGGCGAATCTCCGTTTACGGTACGATACCCGGCCATCCCGTGCCGGTGCCGGCAGGGTACCCGCATACGGCGCCTGCAACGAGGGCCCGCCATCCCAGAATGGAGTTCCCAATGGACCGCCAGGAGATCCTGGAGCGCCTCAAGGCCTTGATCCACGAGCGCTTCGGCGTCGACACGGCAAGCATGGACGGCAGCACGACCCAGTCCCAGATCGGGATCGACTCGCTACTGCTGGTCGACATGATGCTCGACGTGGAGACCGAGCTCGGGTTCACGTTCGACTCCATGGACCTGCCCAGGAATCCCAGCCTCGACACCATCGTCGACCTGGTGCAACGCAACCTCGAGCAGAAACAGGCCTAGCGGCCCGACACCGCGGGACACGTCCGGGCAGGCCGGGTTTCCCCGGCCCACGCGAGCGCGGGTCAGCGCAGCTCGCGGCGCAGGATCTTGCCGACGTTGGTCTTCGGCAGCTCGGTGCGGAACTCGACGATGTGCGGCCGCTTGTAGCCGGTGAGGTACTCGCGCGCATACGCCTTCACGGCTTCGGCAGTGAGGTTCGGGTCCTTGCGAACGATCACCGCCTTGACCACCTCGCCGGAATGCTCGTCGGGGGCGCCGATCACCGCGACCTCGAGCACGCCCGGCATGCCGGCGAGCACGTCCTCGACCTCGTTCGGGTACACGTTGAAACCCGACACCAGGATCATGTCCTTCTTGCGGTCGACGATGTAGAAGAAGCCGCGTTCGTCCATCCGCGCCATGTCGCCGGTATGCAGCCAGCCCTCGGCATCGATGGTGGCGGCGGTCTCGTCGGGACGGTTCCAGTAGCCCTTCATCACCTGCGGGCCTTTCAGGCACAGCTCGCCGACTTCGCCCATCGCCACCAGGCGGCCGTCGTCGTCCTTCAGGCAGGCATCGGTGGAAGGGATCGGCATGCCGATCGAGCCGTTGTACTCGGGCAGGTCCATCGGGTTGATGCACGCGGCGGGCGAGGTCTCGGTGAGGCCGTAGGCCTCGACGAGCGTGCAGCCGGTGACCTGTTTCCAGCGTTCCGCCACCGGGCGCTGCACGGCCATGCCGCCGCCGAGCGTGAGCCGCAGCGAGGAGAAGTCGACCTGGTCGAAGCCTTCCGCGTGCAGGAGCCCGTTGAACAGCGTGTTGACGCCGGTGATCGCGGTGAAGCGCGTCTTCTTCAACTCGTTGACGAAGCCGGGCATGTCGCGCGGATTGGTGATCAGGTGGTTGAGGCCGCCGAACTTGGTGAACACCAGCCCGTTCGCCGTCAGCGAGAAGATGTGGTACAGCGGCAGCGCGGTGATGATCACTTCCTCGCCCGGGCGCAGGTTGCCGCCGACCCAGGCCGCCGCCTGCTCCATGTTCGCGACGAGGTTGCGATGCGTCAGCATCGCGCCCTTGGCGACGCCGGTGGTGCCGCCCGTGTACTGCAGGAAAGCGATGTCGCCGGAATCGATCTTTTCCCCGGGCACCGGATGGCGCGCACCGGCCGCGAGCGCATCGCGGAAGCGCACCGCGCCGGGTAGCGCGTAGCGGGGGACCATCTTCTTCACGTGCTTCACGACGAAATTCATGATCGCGCCCTTGGCGCCGCCGACCATGTCGCCCAGTCCCGTCGTCACGACGTGCTTCAGCGGCGAACCGGCGAACACCTCCTCCACGGTGTGGCCGAAGTTGTCGACCACGACTATTGCGCTCGCACCGGAATCGTCGATCTGGTGCTTGAGCTCGCGCGCGGTGTAGAGCGGGTTGACGTTGACCACCGTCATGCCCGCGCGGAGGATGCCGAAGGTCGAGATCGGGTACTGCAGGCAGTTCGGCATCATGATCGCGACGCGTTCGCCGCGGGCGAGGCCGAGTTCACCGCGCAGGTAGGCCGCGAACCGTGCGCTGAGCACGTCGAGTTCGGCGTAGGTGATGACCTTGCCGAAGCTGCTGAAGGCCGGGCGGTCCCGGAAACGGGCGATGGCGTCCTCGAGGACGGCGACGATCGACGGATAGGCGTCGGGGTCGATCTCGGCCGGAACGCCGGCCGGGTAGTTGGCCAGCCAGGGCCGCTCGGGGCTCATCGCGATGTCTCTCCCTCAGCCGTCGCCGGCAGGATGCGCTGGCGTACGTTGCGCTTCGATTGGAGCATAGGCCCCCGGGACTGGCAAGGCAGCCCCGGGGCGCCGCAGGCTCAGGCCGCCTTCTTCGCGGCGAGCTGGCGCAACACGTAGTGCAGGATGCCGCCGTTGCGGAAGTATTCGACTTCCTTCGGCGTGAGCAGCAGCACCTTGGCCTCGAAGCGGGTTTCGCTGCCGTCGGCCTTGCGGGCGACGACGGTGGCCAGCTTGCCGGCGCCATCCTGCAGGCCGGTGATCTCCACCTGCTCGCTGCCGTCCAGGCCCAGCGTGCGCGCGTTTTCGCCGTCCTTGAACTGCAGCGGCAGCACGCCCATGCCGACCAGGTTGGAGCGGTGGATGCGCTCGAAGCTCTCG
>CAMLSB010000063.1 GCA_946482565.1 uncultured Lysobacteraceae bacterium
ACGGTCGGGACCAGGCCGCTGGGCACGCCGCTCGTGCTGTTCCAGAGCACGACGATGCCGATGTCGCGTTCGGGCAGCAGCGCGATCGCGCCGCGGTAGCCCTGCACGGCGCCGCCATGGAACACGACGCGGTGGCCGGCGTAGTCGTAGATGCGCCAGCCGATGCCGTAGCCGGCATCCTGCAGGCGCGAGCGCCGCCAGGACGAGCCGCGCATCTCGCTCGGCGTCTCGATCACCGGCGAATGCAGCGTCGCCAGCAGCGGCGCGGGCAGCACGTCGGGGCGATGGCCGGTCTGCGCGACCAGCCATTGCGCCATGTCGCTGATGCTGGCGTTGACGCCGGCGGCGGGCGCGACGCGGTAATAGGTCGGCTGCGGCGCGGACAGCGACACCCAGCCGCGGCGGCCGCGCACGTGCGGGCGCGCCCAGCGCGGGCTGGCCTCGATGCCTTCCAGGCCGTAGCTCGCGTCGTCCATGCCGAGCGGCTTGAAGATGCGGCGCGACACGGCTTCGCTGAAGAAGCGGCCGGTGGCGCCGAACACCACGTCGCCGATCAGGCTGAAGGCGACGTTCTGGTACGCGTAGCAATCGCCCGGCGCGCAGGTCATCGGCGCGTACGCGAGCTTCTGCACGAGGCTGCGATAGTCCTCGCCGCCTTCGACGAGGCCGTCGTAGGCGTTGTGGGTGAGGCCGACGCGGTGGCTCAGCACTTCGGCAACGGTGAGTTCCTGTGCGGCGCCGGGCTTCGACAGTTGCAGGCCCGGCATGTAATCGGCGACGTGGCTGTCCCAGCGCAGCGACCCCTCGGACACCAGCAGCCCGGTGACGGTGCCGGCGAACGCCTTCGACAGCGAGGCCAGGCGGAACACGGTGTGTGCGTCGATGGGCTCGCCGGTGTCGACGTCGATCGTGCCGTAGCCGCGCGCGGACAGGATGCGGCCGTCACGGACGATGGCCATCGCCATGCCGGGCACGCGGCCCTTCGCGACCATCGCCTCCGCCATCGCCTCGAAGCGCGCGACGTCGAAGCCGGCCGCGGGCGCGAGCACGCGAGGCGCGGGCAGCTGCGATACCTGGTCGGCGGCGACGGGCGGCGAAGGCGGCGAGGTGGTGACGACGGTGGCCAGCCGCGGCGGCGCCGGCTCGGGCGTGGTCGCCGTGCTGCCCAGCGCGAGCGGCAGGAGCACCGCGAGCGCGGCGAGGCGGGGCTCGCGCCAACGGAGGCGGTCGCGGCTTTGGGTGTCTTTCATCGGCCATGCCCCCTGCGTATGCTGAGCCTGCCGTCCGATCATAACGCGTGATCCGGACTTTGCATGAACAAGGGGAGCTTCGATGGGCATGCTGCTGATCCTGCTGGTAATTGTGGCCGTCGTCGCATTTTGGGCGATGGGCATCTACAACGGCCTGGTCACGGCCCGGAACGCCTACAGGAACGCGTTCGCGCAGATCGATGTGCAGCTCCAGCGTCGCTTCGACCTGATCCCCAACCTGGTCGAGACCGCCAAGGGCTACATCAAGCATGAGCGCGAGACGCTGGAGGCGGTGATCGCCGCCCGCAGCGCCGCGATGTCGGGCCTGGCCGCCGCGAAGGCGAGCCCGGGCGATCCGTCGGCGATGGCGGAACTGGCCAGCTCGCAGGGCATGCTCAATGGCGCGCTCGGCCGGCTGATGGCGGTCGCCGAGGCCTATCCGGACCTCAAGGCGAACCAGAACATGATGCAGCTGTCCGAGGAGCTCACCTCCACGGAGAACAAGGTCGCGTTCGCGCGCCAGGCCTTCAACGATTCGGCGATGGCCTACAACAACCGGCGCGAGGTGTTTCCCTCGAGCGTGGTCGCGGGCATGTTCCAGTTCGCCCCGGCGGCGCTGCTGGAGATCGCGGCGGACCAGCAGGCAGCGGTGCGCGCGGCGCCGAAGGTGCAGTTCTGAATGGCCGGGAATAGGGAATTGGGATCGGGAAGCAGGGATTCGCAACGCTTCCGGTCACCAGTCACCCGGTCCGGCTCTGCATGAACTTCTTCGAGCACCAGGCCGCCGCCCGGCGCGCGTCGACGCGGCTGGTGCTGCTGTTCGGGCTTGCCGTGCTCGGCATCGTGGCCGCAGTCGACGCTGCGGTGTACGTCGCGGCAGGCGCGGGCATGATCCCGGCGGCGACGGTGCTGACGCTCGCGGTGATCGGCCTGTCGTCGCTGTACCGCATCGCCTCGCTGCGCGGCGGCGGCGAGCCGGTCGCGCTGCAGCTCGGTGGCGTGCCGGTGCCCGAGGACACCACCGACTTCAACCTGCGCCGGCTGCGCAACGTGGTCGAAGAGATCGCGATCGCCTCGGGCGTGCCGGTGCCGCGGATCTACGTGCTCGAGCACGAGGCGGCGATCAACGCCTTCGCCGCAGGCTATACGCCCGCCGACGCGGTGGTGGCGGTGACGCGCGGCGCGCTCGACCGGCTCAACCGCGACGAGCTGCAGGGCGTGATCGCGCACGAGTTCAGCCACATCCTCAACGGCGACATGCGCCTGAACATCCGCCTGATGGGCGTGCTGTTCGGGATCCTGGTGCTGGCGATCATCGGCCGCAAGGTCCTGCAGTTCGGTGGCGGCGGACGCGGCCGCGACCGCGGCGCCGCGGCGGTGCTCGTGGCCGCGCTCGTCGCGATCGTGGTCGGCTACGTCGGGCTGTTCTTCGCGCGCATGATCAAGGCCGGCGTGAGCCGCCAGCGAGAATCGCTGGCCGACGCGAGCGCCGTGCAGTTCACGCGCCAGGCGGGCGGGCTCGCCGGCGCGCTGAAGAAGATCGGCGGCCTCGATGCCGGCTCGCGCCTCAACGACAGCGGCAATGCCGAGGAAGTGAGCCACATGCTGTTCGGCGAAGGCCTGCAGGTGTCGCGGCTGTTCGCCACCCATCCGCCGCTGCTCGAACGCATCCAGGCGCTCGAACCCGGTTTCCGACCGGAGCAGCTCGAATCGCTGCGCAGGCACTGGGCGATGTCGCCGCCCGATGGCGCCGGCGAAGACGTTGCGCTGGGCCTGGTCGGCGGAAGCGAGGCCGCGCTGCCCGCGGTGGGCGCGGAACTGGCGATGAGCCCGTCGACGGTCGTGGCCCAGGTCGCGACGCCGTCGCCGGGCGATTACGCACGCGCCGACGCGATCGCCACGCGCATCCCGGCGTCGCTGCGCGCGCTGGCCGGGCAGCGCGATGCGGTGATGCCGCTGTTGCTTGGCCTGCTGCTGGACGACGAACCCGGCCTCGCCGCCAACCAGCGCATGGAAATCGCCGCGCGCCTCGGCGCCGACGTCGCCGATGCCGCGACGCGCCTGCGCGCCGGTGAGCTGGCCGGCCTGCATCCGATGCTGCGCCTGCCGCTGGCCGCGCTCGCGTTCCCGGTGCTGCGGCTGCGCCCGCGCCCGCAGCTGGAATCCTTCCTCGACGCCGTGCAGGCCGTGGCCAACGCCGACGGCGTGGTGTCGTTGTTCGAATATTGCCTGGGCCGCCTGCTGCAGGCGCAGGTGCGCGATTCGCTGGAGCCGGGGAGGCACGCGCGCTTCGGGCGCCGCAAGCTCGCCGACGCCGGCAGCGAAGTCGCGACGCTGCTGTGCGTCGTCGCGCAGGCCGGCAACGACGATCCCGGCGAGGCGAAGCGTGCCTACCTCGCGGGCATGGACCGCGCCCTGCCGCGCGAACACCTGCCGTACCTGCCCCGCGATGGCGTGCAGGTGCTCGATGGCGCGTGGGCCGTGCTTGATGCGCTGGATCCGCTGGCGCGGCCGTTGCTGGTCGAGGGCATCACCGCGACGATCGCGCACGACGGGCGCGTCGGCGTTGCCGAAGCGGAACTGCTGCGGACGATCTGCGGCGTGCTGCGCTGCCCGCTGCCGCCTATGCTGGAAGGATGAAGCTCGCCGCGCGCTCGGCGATCATGATCGTCGGCGCGTTGGTGTTGCCGGTGGGCAGCGCCGGCATCACCGAGGCGTCCACCACGCGCAGGCCGTCGATGCCGCGCACCCGCAACTGCGGATCGACCACGGCGCCTTCGTCGCTGCCCATGCGGCAGCTGCCGACCGGGTGGTACACGGTTTCGGCCTTGGCGCGGATGAAGTCGGCCAGCGCGGCATCGTCCAGGTCGTCGCGCGCGGGGAAGATCGGCGCGCCGCGGTAGCGGTCGAACGCCGGTTGCGCCAGCAGCTCGCGCGAGAGGCGCGCGCACTCGATCATCATCTTCAGGTCGAAGCCCTCCGCATCGCCGAGGTAGTTCGCCTCGATCCGCGGCGCCTCGGCTGCGTTCGCGCTGGCCAGGCCGATGCGGCCGCGGCTGCGCGGATGCAGGAAGCAGGCGTGCAGCGTGTAACCGTCGCCGGGCAGGCGGTTGCGGCCATGGTCGTCGAGCATCGCCGGCACGAAATGGAACTGGATGTCGCAGCGCGCATCCGGCGCCAGCACCGAGCGCGCGAAGCCGCCGGCTTCGGCGACGTTGCTCGTGCCCGCGCCGCGGCGGCCGCGCAGGAAATAGTCGAACGCGATCTTCGCCTCGCTCGCGCGGTCGTAGCTGACGCCCGGAACGGTGTGGCGCAGCGTGCAGATGTCGAGGTGGTCCTGCAGGTTCGCGCCGACGCCTGGCGCATGGAACAGCGGCGCGATGCCTTGGCGGCGCAGCTCCACCTCCGGCCCGATGCCGGACAGCATCAGCAGCTGCGGCGAATTGACGGCGCCGCCGCACAGCAGCACCTCGCGCGCCGCACGGGCCTGCGCCACGCGCGTGCCCCGGGTGTATTCGATGCCGGCCGCGCGCGCGCCGTCGAACAGCAAGCGGCGCGCCAGCGCGCCGGTCACGACGTCGAGGTTGGGCCGGTGCAGCACCGGCCGCAGGTAGGCGACCGCCGCCGAGCAGCGCGCGCCATCGCGCTGCGTCACCTGGTACAGGCCGACGCCGGCCTGGCGCGGGCCGTTGAAGTCCTCGTTGCGCCCGAGCCCCGCCTGGACACCGGCCTCGACGAATGCGCGCGACAGTGGATTGACGTGCCGCAGGTCGGCGACCGAGAGCGGACCATCGGCACCGTGCAAGGCGTCGGCGCCGCGCGCGTTGCCTTCGCTGCGGCGGAACCACGGCAGCACCGACGCCCAGTCCCAGCCTGTCGCGCCGAGCGCGTCCCAGCCGTCGTAATCGGCCGGGACGCCGCGGATGTAGCACATCGCATTGATCGAACTCGAGCCGCCGAGCACCCGTCCGCGCGGCCACCACAACCGGCGGCCTTGCAGCGCCGGTTCCGGCGCGGTCTCGTAGTTCCAGTTGAGGCGCCGGTTGCCGGCGAGGCGGGCAAGCCCGGCCGGCATGTGGATGAAGGGGCTGCGGTCGCGCGGGCCGGCCTCGAGCAGCAGCACCCGGCAGGCGGGATCCTCGCTGAGTCGCGCGGCAAGGACGCAACCGGCGGAGCCGGCACCGACGATCACGTAATCGTGCATGCCGGCACTATGCCGGGCGCGACAGGGCTCCGCCATTCGGCTAACGTGGCCGCGCCGCCGGCCGGGTGGCGCCAGTGGAGCGGCAATGAGCGGGGTCGGCGGCGTTGCCGGGCGGGTGCGCAAGGGCGAAACGGCCGCGCTGGCGGTCTCGTTCACCTACTTCTTCTGCGTGCTCGCCGCGTACTACATGATCCGGCCGGTGCGCGAGCAGCTCGTGGCCTCGGTCGGCTCGACCCAGCTGCCCTGGTTCTACGCCGCCACCTTCCTCGCGACGCTGGCGCTGGCGCCGGTGTTCGGCGCGATCGTGTCGCGCTATCCGCGCCGCATCGCGGTGCCGCTGATCAACCTCGCCTTCATCGCCTGCCTGCTCGGGTTCGTCCCCTTGTTCACGCTCCAGGGGCTGCTCTCGCCGCGCGCGCTGGGCATCCTGTTCTTCGTCTGGGTGAGCGTGTTCAACCTGTTCGTGGTGTCGGTGTTCTGGATCTTCATGACCGACATCTGGAGCATCGCGCAGGCGCGGCGGCTGTTCCCGCTGATCGCGCTGGCGGGCACCTGCGGCGCGGTCGCCGGGCCGGCATTGACGCGCCTGCTGGTCGGGATGATCGGCGTCGCGCCGCTGCTGCTGGTGTCGGCGGGGCTGCTCGCGATCGCGCTGGGTTGCGTGGTCTGGCTCGGGCGCTGGTCGCGCACGCATGGCGAACGCCGCGCGCCGGCGGATGAAGCCGCGGTGGGCGGCGGCATGTTCGACGGGCTGCGCCAGGTCTTCGCCGATCCGTTCATGCGCAGCATGGCGATCCTGTTGCTGCTCGCCGACGGCATCGGCACGGTCAACTACGCGCTGGTCACCGATTACTCGTACCACGCGTTCACCGACGCCGTCGCGCGGACCCGGTTCGCCGCCGACGTGGACCTCGCCACCAACATCCTCACCGCGATCGTGCAGCTCACCGTCACCCGCTGGTTGTTGCCGCGCCACGGCGCCGGCCCGACCATCCTGGGCTGGGCGGTGGCGAGCCTGTGGATGCTGTTGCTCGTGGTGCTCGCGCCGGATCCGCACGCGCCGATGTTCGCCGGCATGCCCGTGGTCGCGCTGGCGCTGATCGTGAGTCGCGGCCTCGCCTACGGCATGGCCGAACCGGCGCGCCACAGCCTCTTCGCCGGCGTGCCGCGCAACATCCGCTACAAGGGCCAGAACGCCGTTGACACGGCGGTCTGGCGCTTCGGCGACGTGGCCATCGCCACCGGCATGAACGCGCTGCGCACCATCGGCGCGACCGTGGCCACCTTCGCCGGGCTGAGCGCGGCCGCGGCCATGGCGGCCGGCGCCATCGGTTGGCGGCTGTCGCAGCGCCACGACCGGCTGGTGGCCGGGCAGGCCGCGGCGCCCGAGGGCTGAGGCTCCCGGTCCTCCGCCGCTCGCGTTAAACCTTCGGGCTGCCCCGGGCATCGGACTGGGTATGCTCACCGCAACCGTGACCGACTGGGTCTCCACCGCCAACGACAGCCGCAGCGCCGACGGCCGCGTCGCCGCGCCGGCCGACGTCGACCTGGCGCTGGCGCGTTCGGCCGCTGCCGGGGACAGCAGTGCGTTCGAGGCGCTGTACCGGCGCCACGCCGCGCGCATCCACGGCGTGGTCGCGCGGCTGGTCGGTTACGACCGCGCCCGCGCCGAGGACCTCGTGCAGGAAGCCTTCGTCCGCGCCTGGCAGGCGCTGCCCGCCTACCGCTTCGAGAGCGCGTTCGGCACCTGGCTGCACCGGCTGGCGGTGAACACCGCGCTGATGGACCTGCGCGCCGCGCGCAGCCGCCCGCGTGGCAGCGACGACGAGGATGCGCTCGACCAGGTCGGCGCGCCCGACTCGGCGGGGCAGTCCACCGCGCTCACGCTGGACCTGGAACGCGCCGTCGCCACGCTGCCGCCGCGCGCCCGCGCGGTGCTGGTGCTGTACGACGTCGAAGGATGGAAGCACGAGGAGATCGCCGGGGCGCTGGGCATGGCCGTCGGCAGCTCCAAGGCGCAGCTGCACCGCGCACGCGGATTGCTGCGGGAACGACTGGAAGGGCACGCATGAACACGAACGACACCAACCGACACGACAACGACCGCGATGACGCCCCGCTCGACGCGAGCCTGCGCCTGCAGCTGCGCGGCCTGCGCCGCGACGTCGAGCCGGCCGCCGACCTGTGGCCCGGCATCGCCGCGCGCATCGCTGCGGTGCCCCGGTCCGCACAGCCGGCGCCGTCCGCGCGCCGTGGCCATGGCGCCGCGCGACTGGCGCCGTGGGCGCTGGCAGCGTCGCTGGTCCTGGCCGTGGGCGTGGCCTGGAAGATGCAGCCCCCATCGATCGCGCCGGCCGTGCCTGCGACGGCGCAGGCTGCGGGCGCGCCGATGCTCGACCGCCAGGCCGATGCGATGACCCGCGAATACCAGGCGGCGCTGCACGAGATCGAGGCGGCCACGCCCGGCCGCACCGCGGCGCATCCCGAAGCGGCGGCGCTGCGCGAGCTCGACCACAGCGCGAAGCAGATCCGCACCGCGCTGGAACGCGATCCCGATGCGCGCTTCCTGCTCGACCGGCTGCGCAAGACCTACACCCAGCGGCTGGCGATCACCCAGCGCGCCGACATGACCTGACACGGCGCCCCCACGCCGTACCGAATACAACGGAGAAGCCCAGATGCGCCATTCCATCCACGTCCTCGCCCTCGCGCTCTGCGCCGGCCTGGCCAGCGCGCCGCTCTACGCCGGCACGCCCATCAACGAGACCCGGCCGCTGGATCCGCGCGGCCGGATCGAGATCGACAACATGAAGGGCCGCATCCAGGTGCGCGCCTGGGACCGCAACGAAGTGCGCGTGACCGGCACGCTCGGCGACGGCGTCGAGAAGCTCGTCGTCGACGGCGACCGCGGCAACCTCGAGGTGCGCGTCGAATATCCCAAGCGCATGGGCAGCTGGCGCAACGACCGCACCGGGCCGACCGACCTGATGCTGATGGTTCCGCTGCAGGCGAGCCTGGACATCGAATCGGTGTCCGCGGACATCGACGTGGACGGCGTGGCGCCCGACGAGATCGACGTGGACACCGTGAGCGGCAACGTCACCATCGCCGCGGCCCCGCGCCAGGCCAGCATCGAAAGCGTGAGCGGCGACCTGGTGCTGACCCTCAACAGCCGCGAGGCCAAGACCGAGTCGGTCAGCGGCGACATCGTGCTCAAGGGCCGCCTCGATGGCGAAGTCCATGCCGAAACCGTCTCGGGCGACATCACCATCGACAGCCGCGGCCAGCGCGTGCGCCGCCTGTCCACCGGCACCGTGTCGGGCGACGCCGACGTGCGCGTCGGCCTGGCCGACGGCGGCGAGATCAAGTCGGAAACCGTGAGCGGCGAGATCAAGCTGCGCCTGCCGAAGGCGTTGTCGGCGCGGGTGAGCGGCGAGACCTTCAGCGGTGATCTGGACGCGCCCAACGCGAAGATCCACAGCGAGGACTTCGGCCCCGGCAAGACCATGGAAGCCAGCTACGGCAACGGCGCCGGCGAGATCCGCATGGAGTCGTTCTCGGGCGACGCGATCCTCGTCCTCGAATAAAAAAGGGGACGGAGGTAATTAAAAAAGGGACAGGTCGCCGACCTGTCCCTTTTTTAATTACCTCCGTCCCCTTTTTTGTTTTTTCATGCGCCGTCAGGCGACGTCCCGGCGTTCCGCGGCGGCGTCCTCGCGGCCGAAGTCGCCGTAGTACGACGAGGCGCGCAGTTCCCACGGCTCGAAATCGTCCACGGTGATCGCGTCCAGCGTCATCG
>CAMLSB010000064.1 GCA_946482565.1 uncultured Lysobacteraceae bacterium
CTCGACGGCGTGCAGGACCCGCACAACCTCGGCGCCTGCCTGCGCAGCGCGGCCGCCGCCGGCGTCACCGCGGTGGTGATCCCGCGCGACAAGGCGGTGCAGGTCAACGCGACCGTGCGCAAGACCTCGGCCGGCGCCGCCGACAGCATTCCCGTCGTCCGTTGCACCAACCTGTCGCGCTGCCTGCGCGACCTGCAGAAGCTCGGCGTGTGGATTTACGGTCTCGCCGGCGACGTCGATGCATCGCTGTACGCGCTCGACCTCACCGGCAACGTCGCGATCGTGCTCGGCGGCGAGGCGGACGGGCTGCGCCGGCTCACGCGCGAGTCCTGCGACAGCCTGGTGAAAATCCCGATGCCCGGCAGCACCGAGAGCCTCAACGTGTCCGTCGCCACCGGCGTGGCGTTGTTCGAAGCCGTGCGCCAGCGCGGCGGCCTGGCCTGACGGCGGGGACGGACGCATGCCCTGGTTCGTGCTGGTGCTCGCGGGCCTGTTCGAGATCGGCTGGGCGATCGGACTCAAGTACACCGACGGCTTCACGAAGCTGTGGCCGACCGTCGGCACGATCGCATCGATGGCCGTGAGCCTTGGCCTGCTCGGCGTGGCGATGAAGTCGCTGCCGGTGGGGACGGCCTACGCGGTGTGGGTCGGCGTCGGCGCCGTCGGCACCGCGATCCTCGGCATCGTGCTGCTGGGCGAGCCCGCGAATGCGGGACGCATGGTGAGCCTCGGCCTGATCGTCGCCGGCATCATCGGCCTGAAGCTGGCGTCCCCGTAGAGCCGACCCATGATCGGCTATCCACTGCAGCCGACCATGGGTCGGCTCTACGGGCGCATCCAGTCGTTCGCGATCTTGCAGAACAGCTCGGCGGTGCGCTCGGCGTCGTACACCGCCGAATGCGCTTCCTCGCTCTTCCAGGTGAAGCCGGCCGCCTGCACCGCGCGTGCCAGCACCGTTTGCCCATAGGCGACGCCGGCCAGCGTCACCGTGTCGAACACGCTGAACGGATGGAACGGGTTGCGCTTGTGCTGCACGCGCGCCACCGCGGCGTTGAGGAAGTTCAGGTCGAAGTGCGCGTTGTGGCCGACGAGGATCGCGCGCTGGCAGTTGTGCCGGCGAGCGGCGGCGCGCACCGCGGCGAACACGTGGTCCAGCGCCTCGCGTTCGGGCTTGGCCATGCGGAACGGGTGGTCGAGGATGATGCCGGTGACCTCGAGCGACTTCGGGTCGATCTGTGTGCCCGGCGCGGGCTCGAGGTGCGCGCATGCGACTTCGCCCGGAACGAGCCGGCCATCGGCGTCGAGTTCCAGCGGGATCGCGGCGAGCTCGAGCAGCGCGTGACGGTTCCAGTCGAAGCCACCGGTCTCCACGTCGACGACCACCGGCAGGTAGCCGCGGAAACGCTCGGACATCGGCTTGATCGCGGGTTTCCCCTCGGGAAGCGTGGCGGCGGGCTCTTCCATCGTCATCGCGACAGCGTAGCAGCGTGTTGACCGCGCGGGCGAGCCGGCGCCACGATGGCCGTTCCGCAAGGTTGGGGGATGGCGATGGCGCGTGATGGCGAAGCGGCGCTTGGCGCGCGACCGGGCTTCCGTCGTGGCGTGCTGCTGTGCGCAGGCCTGCTGGCATGCGCGGCGGTCATGGCGGGCACTGCCCCGGCCCCCGCGACGGCATCTTCGAAGGCGGCGTCGTCATCGCGGGATCCCGCCCGCGACGTGGATACCTTCATCGGCACGCAGGGCGAAGGCAACACCTTCCCCGGTGCATCCGCGCCCTTCGGCCTGATCCAGGTGAGCCCGATCACGGACCACTACGCCGGATACCGCTACGACGATCCGAAGATCCGCGGCTTCGGGCACTCGTTCGTGTCGGGTGCGGGCTGCTGGGCGCAGGGCGGGCAGGTCGCGGTGTTGCCGGTGACGGGCAGCATCGGTCCCGGTGGCGATTTCGACACCGCCGACCCGAAGGCGGCCTCGTTCGACTACCGCAAGTACGCGACGCCGTACACGCACGCAGGCGAAGCGGGCGAGGCCGGCTACTACCGCGTGCACTTGCTCGACGCGCGGGGCGGCGGCGCTGGCGGCATCGACGCGGAGGCCACGGCGCTCACGCGCGCCGCCGTCGAGCGCTACACCTTCGCGCCGGGCACGACGACCGGACACGTGCTGGTCAACGTCGGCCAGGCCAACGAGAAGCACGAAGTCGTCGGCAGCGTCGTCGAGGTCGTCGGCGATCGCGTGGTACGGGGCAAGCTCGTCACGAACAGCTTCTGCGGCGGTGCGCAGTACACCACCTGGTTCCGCATCGAATTCGACCGGCCGTTCAAGGCGTTCGGCACCTGGGACAAGGACGGCGGGGTGCCGGGCTCGCGGCGCAGCGTCGGCGTGCAGTGGGATGTCGCGAACGGCGCGTGGCTGGACTTCGACCTCGATGGTGCGCGCAGCGTCACCGCGACCAGCGCGATCTCGCACGTCGATGCCGACGGGGCGCGCCGCAACCTCGACGCCGATGGCAGGCGCGACGGAAAACTGCTCTCGTTCGACGCGATGCGCGCGCAGGCGCAGGACGCCTGGCGCCGGGAACTGGCCTCGATCCGCGTCGAAGGGGCGGGCGACGCCGACCGCGCCGTCTTCTACACTGCCCTCTACCACGCGCTGCTGCAACCGATGACCGGCAGCGACGCAGACGGCCGCTATCGCGGCTACGACGATCTCGTCCACCACGCGGACGGGTGGACGTACTACGAGTATTTCTCGTTGTGGGACACCTACCGCAGCCAGAACCAGCTGCTGGCGATGCTGCGCCCGCAGCGCGCGCGCGACATCGCGCGCTCGATGCTCGCCATCCACGCGCAGATGGGCTGGCTGCCGCGCTGGGGCTACGCGAATTTCGAGACCAACGTCATGACCGGCGATCCGGTCACGCCCTGGCTGGTCGACCTGTGGCGATTCGGCGCGCTGCAAGGGCGCGAGCGCGAAGCCTGGGACGCGCTGTGGCAGAACGCGAACGGCCGGCCGCCGGCGATGTCGCGCGCGCAGGGTCGGGCCGGCAACGACACGTACCTGGCCGACGGGTTCGTCCCTTACGACCGCGCGTATCCGTCCAAGGGCATGGATGCCGACCAGCACCACGGCGGCTCGGCGACGCTGGAATACGCGCTGGCCGATTGCGCGCTGTCGCAGATGGCCACGGGGCTGGGCGAGACGGCGGCCGCGGCGACGTTGCGCGAGCGCGCCGGCAACTGGAAGCGCGTGTGGGATGCCGGCGTGCGCGATCCCTCACTCGACTTCCAGGGTTTCCCGAGGCCGCGCATCGAGGACGGCAGCTTCTTCGTGCCCACGCACGGCGCCTACAGCCCGCGCTCCGACCAGGGTTTCCACGAGGGCACGGCCTGGCAGTACCAGTGGCTCGTGCAGGACGACGTGCCCGGCCTCGTCGTCGCGATGGGCGGCCTCGATGCGGCGCGCGCGCGGCTCGACGCGTTCTTCGCCTACGACGCCCTCGCCGCCGACCCGCGGGGCGGTGCACGGGCCAACTGGGTGGTCGGGCCGTACAGCTACTACAACCAGTACCGCTACAACCCGAACAACGAGCCGGACCTGCACGCGCCGTGGATGTACGTGCTGCTCGGCCAGCCCTGGAAGACCGACCTGGTCGTGCGCGCGGCGCAGGCGCTGTTCCGCGATGCGCCCGATGGCGTCACCGGCAACGACGACCTCGGCACGATGTCGGCCTGGTACCTGTTCGGCGCGCTCGGGATGTACCCGGCGGTGCCGGGCACCGGCCAGCTGCTGTTGCACGCGCCGCGCTTCCCTCGCGTGGAGATCGACCTAGAAGGCGGCAGGACGCTGGTGCTCGAAGCGCCCGGTGCCGATGCGCGCAAGCCGCAGTACATCGCCGGCGTGGCCGTGGACGGTACCGCGCATCCGCAGTCGTGGATCGACTGGTCGGCGCTGCGCGACGGCGGCACCGTCGCGTACGCACTCACCGGCAACCCGCCGGTGGACGGTTGGGGCACGCATCCCGCCGACCTCCCGGTTTCGCCCTGCGCGACGGACGGTTTGACGAACTGACGGAGACATTCAATGAACGAACGCCGCCGCTTCCTGCAATCCGGCCTCCTGTCCGCCGCGGCGCTGGCGTTGCCCGCGGGCGTCGCCGCCGGCCCGCGGTTCGCGGCGGATGCGGGCAAGTCGCCGCTCGCCGCGGCTCGTCCGCGCATCGTTTCCACCTGGGACTTCGGCGTCGGCGCCAACCAGGCCGCGTGGGGGAAGTTGCAGGCCGGAGGCTCCGCGCTGGACGCAGTGGAAGCCGGCGCGCGATGGGCCGAATCCGACCTGTGCAACGCCAGCGTCGGCCGATGCGGCAATCCCGATCGCGATGGCGTGCTTGCGCTCGACGCCAGCATCATGGACGGCGACGGCCGCTGCGGGGCCGTCGCGGCGATCGAGGACATCGCGCATCCGGTCTCGGTGGCGCGCGCGGTGATGGAGAAGACGCCGCACGTGCTGCTGGTGGGCGGCGGCGCGCAGCAGTTCGCGATCGAACAGGGTTTCGCGAGGAACCGGCTGATCACGCCGGAAGCGGAGCAGCGCTGGCGCGAGTGGCTGCGGACTTCCGAGTACCAGCCGCGCGCCAATTCCGAACTCGACAAGCTGCCGGGCAACAAGCGGAACCACGACACCCTCGGTATCCTGGCGCTTGGCGCCGACGGCAGGCTCGCGGGCGCCTGCACCACCAGCGGCATGGCGTGGAAGATGCATGGCCGCGTTGGCGACTCGCCGCTCATCGGCGACGGCCTGTACGTCGACGACGAGGTCGGCGCGGCCACCGCGACCGGCGTCGGCGAGGAGATGATCCGCAACGCCGCCAGCTTCCTCGTGGTCGAACTGATGCGGCAGGGGCGCACGCCGCTGGAAGCCTGCCAGGAGGCGATCGCGCGCGTGGTGCGCAAGCGGCCGGCGAGCAGCAAGGGCTGGCAGGTCGCCTTCCTGGCGATGAACAAGGACGGCGAAGCCGGCGGCTTCGGTCTCTACAAGGGCTTCGTCTACGCCGTCTGCGATGCCAGCCGGCAGGATTCCCTGCTCGAGGCGGGGTCGGTCTACGCCACCACGGGCGAATGACGCGAGCCGTCAGCCTGTCGCGCTGCTGCTGTCGTCGCGCTTGTCGCGCGGCGGAAGGTCGGTCTCGCCATGCACCAGGAACCACACGTTCTCGGCGATGTTGGTCGCGTGGTCGCCGATGCGCTCGATGTTCTTGGCCATGAACAGCAGGTGCGTGCACGGGGTGATGTTGCGCGCGTCCTCCATCATGTAGGTCAGCAGCTCGCGGAACAGGCCCGTGTACTGCGCGTCAAGCTCGGCGTCGGCGGCGCGCACGCGCTGCGCGGCCTCGGCATCGGAATCGCGGTAGGCGACGAGCACGTCCTCGAGCTGGCGCAGCGCCAGCGTGCCGAGCGCGCGCAGGCCGAGCGTGTGCGGCAGCGGCGGCGCCGCATTGAGCGCGATCGAGCGCTTGGCGACGTTGGCCGCGTAGTCGCCGATGCGCTCGATGTCCGAGGCGATGCGCAGGGCCGCCAGGATATGGCGCATGTCGCGGGCCAGCGGGCCGCGCAGGGTCAGCTTCACCACGTCCTGGCTGGTCTCGTGCTCGAGCTGGTCGATCGCGATGTCGTTGTCGATCACTCGCTGCGCGGCGCGGTCGTCGCGGCGTTCGACCACGTCGAGCGCGGCCTCCAGCTGCGCCATTGCCATCGCGCCCATGCGCAGCAGTTCGCCGCGCAGGCGGTTCTGTTCCTCGTCGTAGCTCTTGACGATATGGTCGTGCGGCTGCTGGTTCATCCGAAACGCCCCGTGATGTAGTCCTCGGTCTGCTGCTTCGAGGGGTTGGAGAAGATGGTCGGCGTCGCGTCGTGCTCGATGAGGTCGCCCAGGTACATGAAGGCGGTGTAGTCGGAGACGCGCGCGGCCTGCTGCATGTTGTGGGTCACGATCATGATCGTGTAGTCGTTCTTGAGCTCCTCGACCAGCTGCTCGATGCGGCTGGTGGAGATCGGGTCCAGCGCCGAGGTCGGCTCGTCGAGCAGCAGCACGTCGGGCTTCAGGGCCACCGCGCGCGCGATGCACAGGCGCTGCTGCTGGCCGCCGGACAGGCCGAGCGCGTTGTGGCCAAGCTTGTCCTTGACCTCGTCCCACAACGCGGCCTGGCGCAGCGCCGACTCGACGCGCACCGCCATGTCGGCCTTCGACAGGCGCTCATGGTGGCGGATGCCGTAGGCGACGTTCTCGAAGATCGTCATCGGGAACGGCACCGGCTTCTGGAACACCATGCCGACCCTGGTGCGCAACCGGTTCATCGGATACTTCGGATCGAGGACGTTCTCACCGTCCAGCAGCACCTCGCCGGTGGCGCGCTGGCCCGGGTACAGGGCGTAGATCCGGTTGAATACCCGCAACAGCGTCGACTTGCCGCAGCCCGACGGGCCGATCAGCGCGGTGACGCGCTTCTCCGGGATGTCGAGCGCGATGTCCTTGACCGCGCGGTAATCGCCGTACCAGAAGTCGAGCCCGCGCGCAGCGAGCTTCGGCGCCCGCGCCGGGGCGCCGGGGCTGCGGTGGGTGGCGGTGGAAGCGGGGCTGGCGTCGTTCATGGCCGGGGTCGCATCGAAGGAGGAGGGGGCGTCAGTCATGCGCCACCCGGTTGCGCGCCACGACGGCGCGCGCCAGGAGGCTGACCAGCAGCACGAACAGGGTGAGGACGAAGGCGCCGGCCCAGGCCAGCGAATGCCAGCTGTCGTACGGGCTCATCGCGTACTGGAAAATCACGACGGGCACGTTCGCCATCGGCGCCAGCACGTTCGTGGTCCAGTACTGGTTGTTGAGCGCGGTGAACAGCAGCGGCGCGGTCTCGCCCGAGATGCGGGCGAGCGCCAGCAGGATGCCGGTGGCGATGCCCGGCAGCGAGGAGCGGTACAGCACCTGCACCGTCACCTTCCACTGCGGGACGCCGAGCGAAAGCGCGGCCTCGCGCATCTGCGCGGGCACCAGCTGCAGCATTTCGTCGGTCGTGCGGACCACGACCGGCAGCACGATGAAGGCCAGCGAGATCGCGCCGGCCAGCGCCGAGAAGTGGCCCATCGGCGCGACGACCAGCGTGTACACGAACAGGCCGAGCACGATCGACGGTGCCGAGAGCAGGATGTCGTTGACGAAGCGCACCGTTCCGCCGAGCCAGGACGCGCGCGAGTACTCGGCGAGGAAGGTGCCGGCGAGCACGCCCACCGGCGCGCCGATCGCGATGCCGAGCAGGCTCATGAGCGCGCTGCCGAAGAACGCATTGAGCATGCCGCCGTGCTCGCCCGGCGGCGGCGTCATCCGCGTGAACAGCGCCAGGTCGAGCGAGGCGATGCCGTTGCGCAGCGTCGTCCACAGGATCCAGGCGAGGAAGAACACGCCGAACGCCGTGGCCGCGACGGCGAAGACCTGCGCGGTGGCATTGCGGATGCGCCGGGTCAGGTAGAGGGATGAGCTGGAATGGGACATCGGCATGTCAGCGCCCCTCGCGCCGCGACAGGCGGCGGAGCATCAGCCGCGCCAGCGACAGCACCACGAAGGTGACCAGGAACAGGACGAAGCCGAGCGCGATCAACGCGGAGCGGTACATCTCCGAATCGGCCTCGGCGAACTCGTTGGCGATGGTCGCGGCGATCGAGTTGCCGGGCATCAGCAGCGACGCCACGAGCTCGTGCGCGTTGCCGAGCACGAAGGTCACCGCCATCGTCTCGCCGAGGGCGCGACCGAGGCCGAGGAAGACGCCGCCGATCACCGCCGATCGCGTGTAGGGCAGGACCACGTCCCACACCACTTCCCAGCGGGTCGAACCGAGCGCGTAGGCCGACTCCTTCAGCCGCCCGGGCACGGTGAGGAAGACCTCGCGCATCACCGAGGCGATGAACGGGATCACCATGATCGCCAGCACCAGGCCGGCGGTCAGCATGCCGAGGCCCAGCGGCGGCCCGGAGAACAGGGTTCCGACCAGCGGCCACTGGCCCATGTGCGCGTCGATCCACGGATAGACGTGCTCCGACAGCACCGGCACCAGCACGAACAGGCCCCACATGCCGTAGATGATCGAGGGAATGCCCGCCAGCAGCTCGATCGCCGCGCCCACCGTTCCGCGCATCCACTTCGGCGCGAGCTTCAATGGGAATGCTTCGGTGAGGAACATGGCGATGCCGAAGCTCACCGGCACCGCGATGACCATGGCGATGACGGCGGTGACCACCGTGCCGTAGATCGGCACCAGCGCGCCGAAGTGCTGCCCGACCGGATCCCATTCGCGCGACCACAGGAAACCGATGCCGAAGGTCGAGAAGGCCGCGCGGCCGCCCCAGAGCATCGAGAACGCGGCGGCCCCCAGCGCGATCAGCACCAGCACGCCGGCGCCGGTCACCAGCCAGCGGAAGGCGCGGTCGGCGAAGGCGTCGTCGCGGGGCGTGTCCGGGCGGGCGGCGGCAGCTTGCAAGGCGTGGCTCCATGGCGTCGTCGCCGGGCGGCCCGGCGGCTGCGCACATGAAATGATGTTTCGATGACAAGCCGCCTGCAGTTGCGTGACAGCTGGATGACAGCGCCTTCCCTGGCTTGATCGAAGCGCAAAAAAAACGCGGGCCGAAGCCCGCGCAAATGTTCTCCTGGGGGAGGAATGGGTCAGTACTTCATCTCGGTGGACCAGTAGGCCTCGATCTGCTTTACCAGGTCGTCCGGCAGCGGCACGTAGTCCAGCGCCTTGGCCTGGGCATCGCCGTTCGCATAGGCCCAGCGGAAAAATTCGCGGGCGTTGCGGGCGCGCGCGGCGTCCTTCGGGTGCTTGTACATCAGGATGAAGTTGGTCGCGGCGATCGGCCAGGCGTTCTCGCCGGGAGCGTTCGTCATGACCAGGTAGAAGTCCTTCGCGTTCTTCCAGTCTGCGCTGGCGGCCGCGGCCTGGAAGGTGTCGTCGCTCGGGTTGACGAAGTTGCCGGCGGCGTTCTTCAGGCGCGAGTAGGTGATCCGGTTCTGCAGCGCGTACGACAGCTCGACGTAGCCGATGCCGCCGACGATCTGCTTGACGTACGCGGCCACGCC
>CAMLSB010000065.1 GCA_946482565.1 uncultured Lysobacteraceae bacterium
GCGAACGCAGCTCGCGCGCGGCGTTCTTGTAGCTGGTGATGTCGGCGTAGCTGGTGACGAAGCCACCCTCAGGCAAGGGATTGCCGCGGATTTCCAGCACCGTGCCGTCTTCCTTCTCGCTTTCGCGCAGGTGCGGCCGGCCGCTGCGCAGGTGCGCCAGGCGACGCTGGATCGCTTCCTCCACGTCGCCCGCGCCCAGCAGCCCGCGCCGCGCGTTGTAGCGGAACAGGTCCTCGACCGGGCGGCCCACCTGCAGCAGGTCGACGGGGAAGCGGAACAGCTCCACGTAGCGCGAATTCCACGCCACCAGGCGCAGGTCCGCGTCGATGATGACCACGCCCTGCGGAAGATGCTCGAGGCTGCGGCTCAGCCCCCCGCCGGCGGATTGCGCGGCGCGCACGATGCCGCCCTGCGCCGTGCGCAGTTCCTCGGCGTGCTGGCGCAGCACCGCCTCGAGTTCCTCGCGGCTGCGCAGCCGGTGCAGCGTCAGCCGTCGCCGCTGCTGGATGAACAGCGCGAGGAAGGCCAGCGCAAGCCAGGCGCCGCCGGCGGCCAGCGCCGCGCTGCGGCTCGCTGCCGCGACGGCGCCGGCGTCGTGCAGCAGGTGCACCTGCCAACCATCTTCGGCGAGCTTGGTGGCGCGCCACAGCACGGGTCGCGGCAGCGCGGGCGAACGCATGCGGACCAGGCGCGCGCCACCGCCGAGGTCGCGCACGAGCTCCGCGCGCAATGGCGTGAGCGGCTGCCCCGCGTATTGCCGCGTGGCGTCGAGTTCGCGCTGGTCCGGGGTGCTGAGCGAATGCAGCGTGCGATAGCGCCAGCCGTCGCGGTTGGCGAGGAACACCACGCCATGGCGATCGCTCGCCAGCACGATGTCGGGCGTGCGCAACCACTCGCGCTCCAGCGCCGCCAGCTCGATCTTGATGACCACCACGCCGATCGCGCGGCCGGCATCGTCGCGGATGGCCTGGGACAGGAAATAGCCGGGTTCGCCGGTGGTGACGCCGATGCCGTAGAAGCGGCCCTCGCCGCGCGTGAGCGCCTGCCGCACGTAGGGCCGGAACGCGTAGTCCTGGCCGACGTTGCTCGCGGGCGAACCCCAGTTGCTCGCCGCCAGCGCGACGCCGTCGCGGCCGATCAGGGTGAGCGTGGACGAACGGGTGACATCGTTCGCGCGCTCGAGCTTGCGGTCCAGCGCGAGGCGCTGCGCCTCGTCGAGCGGGCCGGAAACCGCCGCGCGCAGCTCCGGGTCCAGCGCCAGCACCTGCGGCAGCGTGCGATGCCGATCGATGCGCTGTTGCAGCGCCTGCGCGTACAGGTCGAGCTGGCGCTGCACCTGCGCCTGCTCGTCGCGCAGGGCGCGCTCGCCGGCGAAACGCCAGGCGCCGGCCATGCACAGCAGCATGCCGCCGCCGACCAGCAGCAGCACCGGCAAGGCCTTGCGGAATTTCCCCGGGAACGCCACCGGCGCAGTGTAGGCCGGGCCGGGACCCGGTCTAGTACCAATTGGCTATCGGCCCGGAGCCCTCGGGCGGGTACAACGTTGCGGTCGCCCGCCCAGGCGCGGCGCTGCACCATCACGGGGAGACGCATGCCATCGATCCACGCCGGCCGTGGCGTCGCGACCAGGAACCGCCCGCTGTACCGGCACCTCTACGTGCAGGTCCTGCTGGCGATCGCGCTGGGCGCGCTGCTCGGGCATTTCGAGCCGGCGATGGGCGAGGCGATGAAGCCGCTCGGCGACGCGTTCATCAAGCTGGTGAAGATGATCATCGGCCCGGTCATCTTCCTGACCATCGTGACGGGCATCGCCGGGATGCCGCAGCTGCGCAGCGTCGGGCGGGTCTTCGCCAAGGCGATGGCGTACTTCCTCACGGTCTCGACGCTGGCGCTGCTCATCGGCCTGGTGGTGGCGCACGTGGTGCAGCCGGGCGCCGGCATGCACGTCGCGGTCTCGGACCTCGATCCGGCGGCCGTCGGCAGCTACATCACCAGGTCGCACGAGCTCACGCTCATCGGCTTCGCGATGGACATCATCCCGAACACCTTGCTGGGCGCGCTGGTCGGCGAAAACATCCTGCAGGTGCTGTTCGTCGCGGTGCTGTTCGGGATCGCGCTGGCCCTGTCCGGCGAGCGCGGGCGACCGGTCGCCGCGCTGCTGGAGGCGCTGACGGTACCGGTGTTCCGGCTCGTGCACATCCTGATGCGCGCCGCGCCGATCGGCGCGTTCGGCGCGATCGCGTTCACCATCGGCAAGTACGGCGTGGACGTGCTGTCGAACCTGGCGTGGCTGGTCGGCACGTTCTACATGACCTCGCTGCTGTTCGTGCTGGTGGTGCTGGGCATCGTGGCGCGGCTGTGCGGGTTCTCGGTGCTGAAGCTCGCGCGCTACCTCAAGGCGGAGCTGCTGCTGGTGCTCGGCACCTCGTCGTCGGAGTCGGCGCTGCCGTCGCTGATGGAGAAGATGCAGCAGGCCGGCTGCGGAAAATCCGTCGTCGGCCTCGTGGTGCCGACGGGCTACTCGTTCAACCTCGACGGCACCAACCTCTACATGACGCTGGCGGCGCTGTTCATCGCGCAGGCCACCGACACGCACCTCACGCTGGGGCACCAGCTCGCGCTGCTGCTCGTCGCGATGCTCAGCTCGAAGGGCGCGGCGGGCGTGACCGGGGCCGGCTTCGTGACGCTCGCGGCGACGCTCGCGGTGGTGCCGGAAGTGCCGGTCGCGGGCATGGCGCTGATCCTCGGCGTGGACCGCTTCATGAGCGAATGCCGCTCGCTGACGAATTTCATGGGCAATGCGGTGGCGACCGTCGTCGTCGCGCGCTGGGAGGGCGAGCTCGACAGCGACGCCCTGGCGCGTGCGCTGGACGGCGCGCCGCAAAACCTGTCCGCACCGTCGGATCCGGCCGCGGGGCCGGGCGATCCTGACGCGCTGGCCGCCGACTGACCCGGCGCCGGCACAACGATCCAGAGGGAGGAGCCAAGATGCGCACGAACCAACGTTGCACGCGCCTGAACCGCAGTTTGCTGGGAGGCGCGATCGCGGCCGCCCTGTTCGCCATGGCGCTGCCGGCAGCCGCGCAGGATGCCGCGACGAATGGCGCGGCAGCGCAGGACCAGGCGCAGGCCAAGCCCGCCGCGAAGGGCGCGCAGTCGCAGGCGCCCGCGCAAGCCGCTGCCGCGCAAGCACAACCACAACAGGCGCCAGCGGCTTCCGCGCCACCGCCGGTGACGCTCGAGCAGGTGCAGGTCGTCGGCTCGCACATCTCCGGTGCCGCCACCACCGAAGCGCTGCCGGTGGTCGTGTTCGACCGCGACGACATCGACGCATCCGCCGCCGTCTCCGGCGACGAACTCATGCGCGACATCCCGCAGATGGGCGACGTGCTGTTCGACGCGTCCAACAACCCGCAGACCAGCAACGCCGCGCGCGGCGACGTCAATTCGGTGAACCTGCGCTCGCTGGGCGTCGGCAACACGCTGGTGCTGCTCAACGGCCGGCGCATCGTGCAGCACCCGACCAGCCAGGGCACTTCGGACACCGGCACCGTGCCGGTGCAGAGCTTCAACTCGAATTCGATCCCGGTGGCCGGCCTCGAGCGGGTGGAAGTGCTGCTCGACGGCGCGGCGGCCATCTACGGCGCGGACGCGGTCGCCGGCGTCGTGAACACCGTGCTCCAGGACAATGCCGAAGGCGTCACGCTCACCGCGCGCTATGGCGCGGCGGAAGGCACCCGCATGCACGAAGCCGAAATCTCGGGCTTCGCCGGGCACAGCTGGGACCGCGGCAACGTCACGTTGTTCATGGACTACACGGACCGCTCGGCGCTGTGGGCCTCGGACCAGGACTTCACTTCCTCCGACGACCTGCGCCCCTTGTTCGAGGAGTACCCGGACTTCGCCGGCCTGTCCTCGGAAGACGGGCGTTCCTCGCACACGCCATGGGCGCGCACCAGCGTCGGCAAGCATGCGGTGATCCGGTCCAACGGCACCGCGGTGACGAACAGCTCCGGCGCCTTCCACGTGCAGCCGGACAGCTTCCCGAGCTGCGGCGTCGCGTACGGCGACGGCATGTGCCTGGCCAGCGGCAACACGAACTTCAACACCAACCACCGCGAGCTGCGCTACGACACGCGCTTCGGCACCACGGTGCGCCCGTCGGTGGAGCGCATCAACCTGTTCGCGACCGGGCACCAGCAGCTCACGGACTCGGTGGAAGCCTTCGGCGAAATCGGCTACTACCACGCGACCAGCGATGCGGTGCAGCCGCCGGTGGTGAACCTCAACAGCCTGTGGATCCCGGCGAGCAACTACTGGAATCCGTTCGGGCCGACGACCTTCGCCGATGGCACGGCCAACCCGAATCGCCTGCCGGGCCTGACCAACGTGCCCGCGGCGGGCCTGCCCGTGGAACTGAGCAACTACCGCTACATCGATGCCGGATTCCAGGACGTGCACGTGACCAACTTCCAGTCGCGCTTCCTCGCCGGCTTGCGCGGCGAGTGGGGCGGGTACCACTGGGAAAGCGCCCTGGTCTATTCGGAAGCCGAAGCCGTCGACCACTCGCCGAACATCGACATGACGAAGCTGCAGCAGCAGCTCGCGCTTTCGACGCCCGATGCGTACAACCCGTTCAACGGCGGCTGCGTCGACACCACGAGCCATGGCGATTGCACGCCGAGCCCGGCGGCGGCGGTGGATGCGATCACGTTCGACCTGGTGCGCAAGTCGCGCACCACGCTGTCCATGGCCGACTTCCGCATGAACCGCCCGGACCTGTTCCGCATGCCCGGCGGCGATGTCGGCGTTGCGTTCGGCGTGGAAGCGCGGCGCGAGACCCAGAGCGACGACCGCGACGCCAACCTCGACGGCACGCACACGTTCGTGGACATGGTCACGGGCGAAACCAACCTCAGCAACGTATCGGCGGTCAGCCCGAACCCGGATACCTCCGGTTCGCGCAACATCGGCTCGGCCTACGTCGAGCTGGCCGTGCCGCTGGTGTCGGAATCGATGCACATCCCGCTGGTGCACAGCCTCGACGTGCAGCTTGCGGGTCGCTACGAGAACTACTCCGACTTCGGCGGCGTCGCCAAGCCGAAGATCGCCGTCGCCTGGGATGTCGTGCCAGGGTTGCGCGTGCGCGGTTCCTATTCCGGCGGCTTCCGCGCGCCGAACCTGGAGCAGACGCACGCCACCCAGTACGCGCGCCTGGCCGGCGGCACCGACTACATCCGCTGCGAGGCCGAACTGCGCGCGGGACGCCTCGATTCGATGCCGGAATGCGGCGAAAACACGTCGGGCGCGTCCCTGCTCGTCGCGGGCAACCCGGACCTGGAGCCGGAAGAAAGCACGAGCCGGTCCTACGGCGTCGTGCTGCAGCCGACGTTCCTCCCCGAGCGCCTCGGCGAACTCACCCTCACCGCGGACCGCTGGGAAATCCGGCAGAAGCAGATCGTCGGCCTGCTCGGCGCGCAGACCGCGCTGATCGTCGATTACCTCGACCGGCTCGAGGGCGGCAGCAATCCGCTCGTCGTGCGCGCCGACCCGACCGACGACGACATCGCGCAGTTCGCCGGCACCGGCATCGCGCCGGTGGGCGAGGTGACCGCGATCAACGACAGCTTCATCAACCTGCAGCCGCAGACGGCAGGCGGTCTCGATTTCAGCCTGAACTGGAAGTTGCGCAAGACGCCGATCGGCCGCTTCACGCTGCGGGTCGATGCGACGAAGCTGCTCGAGTTCGATCGCGATCCCGGCCCCATCGTGGACGCGCTCTACGCGGCGCGCGACGCCGGCACCATCGACGCGCTGACGCCGCTGCCCGACAGCTCGAAGCTGATCGGCGAGAACGGGCGGCCGAAGTGGCGCGCGGGCAGCTCGCTCACCTGGAACCAGGGCCCGTGGCGCGCCGGCCTCTCCGCGCAGTACATGAGCAGCTTCCGGCAGTCGGATTTCCTCGGGGTGTCCGGTGCCCCGTGGGTGGTGGAAGGACGCACGGTGTACAACACCTACGGCCAGTACCGCTTCTACGACGGCACCGAAATCCGGATCGGCGTGCGCGACCTGACCAACGAAGGGCCGTCGCTGGCGGAGAACGGCTATCGCGGATCGGTGCAGAATCCGTGGGGCCGCTACTACTACGTGTCGCTGACGAGGTCGTTCTGAGCCAGGGCTTGCGCAGCATGGGGATCCGGGGGCTTGCGGGGGCCGCCTTCGTGGCGGCCGTCGCCTTCGCCGGCGCAGTCAATGCTTCCACGGCAGCGCCAGTCGCGGAGTTCCAACCCACCGCATGCCCGGCGTCGGTCGCGCGCAGCGCCGATTGCTACGCCGCGCATCACGCGAGCGGCGCCTGGTTGCTGGCGGCGGTCCCTCGCGGCTGGAACCACCGGCTGATCGTGCACGCGCACGGCGGCCCGCGCCTGTCGGCGCCGAGGGCCGGCGATTCCGCCGAGGATCTCGACCGCTTCTCGGTGATGGTGCGCGCCGGCTATGCATGGATCGGCACGACCTATCGCCGCGGCGGCTACGGCGTGCGCATGGCGGCCGCCGACGTGGAGGACGCGCGCAAGGCCTTCATCGCGCGCTGGGGCGTGCCGCGGCGCACGCTGCTGCACGGCCAGTCCTGGGGCGGCAACGTCGCCGCGAAGGTCGCCGAGCTCTACGCGCTCGACGTCGACGGGCACGACAATTACGACGGCGTGCTCGTCACCAACGGCGTGCTGATGGGCGGCACGCACGCCTACGGGTTCCGCGCCGACCTGCGTGCCGTCTACCAGTACTACTGCCACAACCACCCGGCGCCCGGCGAACCGCGATATCCGTTGTGGCAGGGCTTGCCCGCCGGCGCGAAGATGAGCCGCAAGCAGTTGCAGGCGCGCGTCGACGACTGCACCGGACTCGATCGCGCCCCGGCGCGGCGCACGCCGGACCAGGCTTCGCGGCTGCACGACATCCTCGCCGTGACCGGGATCGCCGAGGCGCAGCTGGTGAGCCACCTCGCGTGGGCGACCAATACCTTCCGCGACCTCGTCCAGCTGCGGCTGGACGGGCGCAACCCGTTCGACAACACGAAGACCGTGTACCGCGGCTCGCACGACGACAAGGCGCTCAACGCCGGGGTGGAGCGTTTCGCCGCGGACCCGGCGGCGGTGGCGCGGCTGGCCTACGACGCCGACCTCTCGGGCCAGATCGTGCTGCCGATGCTGACGATCCACGCGCGCCACGATCCGGTCGTATCGCCGCACGCGGACGCGGACTACGCGGCGGTGGTCGCCGCCGCCGGCCGCGAAGCGCTGCTGGCGCAGGCCACCACCGACGAGGACCAGCACAGCCGCCTGCGCGACGAGACCTGGCTGGCGGCGCTGCTCGCGCTCGACGACTGGCTCGACCGGCGGCAGGCCGGCGGCGCGGGCGTCGCCAAGCCCGACGCCGCGGCCCTCCAGGCCCGCTGTCTCGCGCTGCCCGCCACCGCCGCGGATTGCCGGTTCCTGCCACCGTTCTGAGGGCGCTTCCAGGCCTCGTCGGCCGTTCTGCGGGCGTCTGGCTAGAATGGAGGTTCCGCAGGACAAGATGCCGTCACGATGACCGATCAACCCGACAACCCGGCCTGTGCGTCCGACGACCTGAAAACGGCCGCGCTCGACTACCACCGCTGGTCCCCGCCGGGCAAGATCAAGGTCGTCGCGACCAAGCCGATGGTCACCCAGCGCGACCTCGCGCTGGCGTATTCGCCGGGCGTGGCCTATGCCTGCGAGGCGATCGTCGCCGACCCGAACGCCGCCAGCGAGCTGACCGCGCGCGGCAACCTCGTGGCCGTGGTCACCAACGGCACCGCCGTGCTCGGCCTGGGCGACATCGGCCCGCTCGCCGGCAAGCCGGTGATGGAAGGCAAGGGCGTGCTGTTCCAGAAGTTCGCGGGCATCGACGTGTTCGACATCGAGATCGACGAGCGCGACCCGGACAAGCTGGTCGACATCATCGCCTCGCTGGAGCCGACCTTCGGCGGCATCAACCTCGAGGACATCAAGGCGCCGGAGTGCTTCATCGTCGAGCGCAAGCTGCGCGAGCGCATGAAGATCCCGGTCTTCCACGACGACCAGCACGGCACCGCGATCATCGTCGGCGCCGCCGTGGTCAATGCGCTGGAAGTGGTCGGCAAGAAGATCGGGGACGTGAAGCTCGCGACGTCCGGCGCCGGCGCGGCCGGCATCGCCTGCCTCGACATGCTGGTGGCGCTGGGCATGAAGCCGGAAAACATCCTGGCCGTGGATCGCGACGGCGTGCTGCATGCCGGCCGCGGCAACATGGATCCGGACAAGCAGCGTTACGCGCGCGACACCACCAAGCGCACGCTCGCGGAAATCGTGGACGGCGCCGACATCTTCCTCGGTCTCTCCGCCGGTGGCGTGCTGAAGCCGGAGATGGTGGCGACGATGGCGCCGAAGCCCATCATCCTCGCGCTCGCCAACCCGAACCCCGAGATCCTGCCGGAGGACGCGAAGCGCGTGCGCCCGGACTGCATCATCGCCACCGGCCGCAGCGACTACCCGAACCAGGTCAACAACGCGCTCTGCTTCCCGTACATCTTCCGTGGCGCGCTCGACGTGGGCGCGCGCCAGATCAACGAGGCGATGAAGCTCGCCTGCGTGCGCGCGATCGCGCAGCTCGCGCGCATGGAAGCCGGCGACCTCGCCGCCGCGTACGGCGACGACATCCCGTCGTTCGGTCCCGAATACCTGATCCCGCGCCCGTTCGACCCGCGCCTGCTGGTGATGCTCGCGCCGGCCGTCGCGCGCGCCGCGATGGAGTCCGGCATCGCCGATCGCCCGATCGCCGACTTCAACGCGTACGAGGAAAAGCTCGGCCAGTTCATCTACCGCACCGGCCTGCTGATGAAGCCGGTCTACGACCGCGCCCGCGGCGACCGCCAGCGCGTGGTCTATGCCGAAGGCGAAGAGGAAGTCGTGCTGCGCGCGGTGCAGACCGTGATCGACGAAGGCCTGGCCACGCCGATCCTGATCGGGCGCCCGGACGTGATCGCCGCGCGCATCGACCGCCTGGGCCTGCGCATGCGCGCCGG
>CAMLSB010000066.1 GCA_946482565.1 uncultured Lysobacteraceae bacterium
CGCCGCGCGGGCGCAGCGTCGAGAATTCGTAGCCGATGCCGCAGCCCGCCTTCAGGGTCAGGCCGGCCTCGTGGACCTTGTCCAGGATGCCGTCCATCGAGTCCTCGATGGTGCCGGACACGGTGCAGTTGATCGTCGAGGTCGCCGGCTTGTGCTCCAGCGCGCCCGCATTCGAGGTGATGCGGCCGGCCGGGATCGCGCCGCGGCGCAGCGCCCACAGGAAGCGCTCGTTCCAGTAGGCACGCTTCTCGTCGCTCGGCTCGGCGTCGGCCAGGGCGCGGGCGACGCGCTGGTAGGTGCCGTCGATGTCCGCGTCCACCGGGACGCCGGCCTTGGTCTTGAGGCGGTACTTCTTGTCCCAGATGTCCTGGGAAGCGGGCTGCATCGGGATTTCCCGGTCGCCTTGGTCGTTGCTGTCCATGGTGGGGGCCACTGCCTCAAGGCGCACTGTGCTCATCCGGTCCCTCGCTCCCTCGTCTCGTCATTCGCGCGGCTGCGCCGCGTCGTTGTTGTTTTTTGGCCCACCCCTAGTACTTGGGCCAGTCGCGCCGCCAACACCCCAAGATGTTGTGGCGGAGAGCCTCCAAGCTATCCCCGGGTCCGGGTCCTGTCAACCGTTTCCGGCGGCCGGTGCGGGGGCGGGCGGACGACCCTGCGAGGGGCGCAGAAACGCGGTCCGGATGCCGGTCCGGCCACCGCCTGGCGCTCCGGAGGGAAACTTCAGGCGGGGTTCGGCGGTCGCAGCCGAAACTGAATATGCTGCCGCGATCACGCGGCCCAGACCCCGGCGCCCCGATCATGACCTCGATGCCCCATTCGTCTTCCCCCGCCCCCGGCCCCGCCCGCCCGCGGCGGCCCTTGGCCGTGCTTGCCGTCCTTGCGGCGGCGGCGGCCTTCGGCGGCTTTGCCGCCACCGCGCTGCAATCCCCGTTCGCCCCGGCCGAAGCCCGCGACGCCGCCGGCGCGGCCGCTGTCCCGGCGATGGCGGCAAGCCTGCCCAGCGCGGTCGCCGGCACCCCGCTGCCGTCGCTGGCACCGATGCTCAAGCGCGTGCTGCCGGCGGTCGTCAGCGTGCACAGCACCCAGCGCGTGCGGATCAACAATCCCTTCGCCGACGACCCGCTGTTCCAGCGCATGTTCCCCAACGTGCCGAAAGAGCGGATCGCCCAGTCGCTGGGTTCGGGCGTGATCGTGGACGGCACCCACGGCTACATCCTCACCAACCACCACGTGATCGAAGGCGCCGACGAAGTGTCGGTGACGCTGGCCGACGGCCGCACGATGAAGGCCGAATTCGTCGGCTCCGATCCCGACACCGACGTGGCGCTGATGCGCATCCCGGTGCCGAAGGACGCGCCGCTCACCGCGATTCCGCTCGCCGACAGCGCGAAGCTGCAGGTCGGCGATTTCGTGGTCGCGGTCGGCAACCCGTTCGGCATCGGCCAGACCGTCACCTCCGGCATCGTCTCGGCGGTGGGGCGCAGCGGCCTGCAGGGCCTGGGCTACCAGAACTTCATCCAGACCGACGCCTCGATCAACCCGGGCAACTCCGGCGGCGCGCTGGTCAACCTCGACGGGCAACTGGTCGGCATCAACACCGCCAGCTTCAATCCGCAGGGCTCCAGCTACGGCAACATCGGCCTGGGCTTCGCGATCCCCTCGAACCTCGCCGGCGACGTGATGCGGCAACTGCTCGCGACGGGCGAAGTGCATCGCGGCAGCCTCGGCGTGGATGCGCAGGATGTCGATGCGCGCATCGCCAGCGGGCTCGGGCTGGACGAAGCGCGCGGCGCGGTCGTGACCCGCGTATATCCCGGCTCGGCCGCGGCCGCCGCCGGCCTGCAGGTCGGCGACGTGATCGTCGCCGCCAACGGCCAGCGCATCGCCGACCGCGACACGCTGCGCAATTTCGAAGGCCTCCAGGGCGTCGGCGCGAAGGTCGCGCTGGACGTGCGCCGCAACGGCAAGCCGCTCAAGCTCGAGGCGACGCTGCGCGAGCAGCCGCGCAATGCGCAGGGCCAGCGCCTGGATCCGCGCCTGGCCGGGGCCACCTTCGCCGAGCTGCCGGCCAGCCTGCGCCAGTCCGGCGTGGACGGCGTCTACGTCGAAAGCGTCGCGCGCGGCAGCCGTGCCGAAGCCAACGGCCTGCGCGCCGATGACATCATCCTCGCAAGCACTGCGGGAAAATTCGACGACCTCGCCGGTTTCCGGCTGAGCTTCGGCCGTAGCCCGCAGCAACTGGTGCTGCGCGTGCGCCGTGGCAATGCCGTCGCCGACCTGCCGATGCAATGACGCAAGCCCTTCCACGCAACGAGGAGAACCCCCGATGTCACCCACCGCAAGCGACAACATGAAGTCCAGCCTCGGCGAAACCGGCAGCCACCTGCGCCAGGCCGCGGGCCACGCCGGAGAAGCGATCAAGGGCGCCGCCAGCGCCGCCGGCGACGAAATGCGCCTGGGCAAGGCGCAGGTGAAGTCGGAGCTCGCCGACGGCGCGCTGTCCGGCATCGCCGCGCTCGAACAAGCCGGGGCTGCCAGCCGCGAGCAGATGGATGCGCTGATGGACAAGGGCCGCGACCTGATCGACAGCGCGTCCGAGCTGATCCGCGAGCGTCCGCTGGCCTCGTTCGGCGTCGCCTTCGCCACCGGCTGGATCATCGCCAAGCTCGCCCGCAGCGGCAAGTAAGCCATGGCCGACGCGGGGGACGCGGACGCGCGCGACGCCGACGGCGGCGACGACGCGACGCGCAAGGCGCCGGGCATCGACGAGGCCGTGCGCGAACTCGGCGCCGCCGGGCGCGCGACGTTCCAGGCCGGACGCGATGCGGGCAAGGCCTTCCGCATCCTGCTTGCCGCGGACATCTCGCTGGCGCGCAGCGCGTTCGGGCGCACGCTGGCGCTGACCGGCGTCGCGATCGCGTTCGGCGCATCCGCGTGGCTGCTGCTGATGGCGGCACTGATCGTCGGCCTCAGCCGGGGACTCGGCATGTCCTGGGCGCTGGCGCTGCTGCTGACCGCGCTGCTGAGCGTGGCCGTGACCGCCGGTGCGGCATGGATGGCGACGCGCTACTTCGAACACACGCGGTTGAAGGCCACGCGCCGGCAACTCGCGCGGCTGGGCCTGGGCGAACTCGCCGACTTCATGCCGGATCCCTCGAGCAGCGAATCGGCGAGCGACGCCGCCGACGCCACGAAGGCCGCCAGTGATGGCGAACCGGTGAAGAAGGGCCTCGGCATCGACGTGACACCCCCCTGAGGCGACCATGGGCTTCGACGCGCTCATCGAAAAGGTACGACAGGCCGAAACGGCCCTCGAGGCACAGGAACGGCGCGTGGGCGCCGACTGGCGGCAGCTGCGCGGGTCATGGCGGTCGTTGTGGACGCCGGGGCGCATCGTCCTCGCCGGGCTCGCGACGGGCTTCATGGTCGGGCGCGCCGAGCCGTTCAAGCGCGCGGCCGGCGGCGGCGTGCTGCAACTGCTGACCGCGCTGTCGGGCATGTTCGCCGGCGGCAGCGCGCAGGCCGCGGCGAACCAGGCCGGAGAAGCGGCGGACGCGGCGCAGGAAGCGCAACAGGCGCATGCTCCGGGCGCGCAGGATCCATACGTGTCGACCATGCCGCCGGAACCACCGGCGGACGCGGAACGCCGCTACAGGGAAGCGGGAATGCCATGAACCAGCCGCCGTCGTTGCCGCCACTCGAAGACAATGATCCGGCAGCGAAGCCGGCGTCGCCGGCGCTCGCCATCGCCGGGGTGCCCGTCATCCCGGCATCCGCCGCGGACGCCGCATCCCTCGCGGCGGGCGCGCACCTGCCGTCGCGGCCGCGGCCGCGCGCACCCGCCGCGCTGCTGGTGGTCGCGACGCTCGGCGTCGGCTTCACCCTGTGGGCCGCGCAGGGCCTGCTGCTTCCGGTGCTGCTGGCGATGTTCTTCGCGCTGATCGGCAACCCGATCATCCGAGTGCTGCAGCGCGCCTATGTGCCGCGCTTCGTCAGTGCGCTGCTGGTGCTGGTGCTCGGCCTCGCCGGCGCGGGCCTGCTCGCGCAACAACTGATCGTGCCCGCCGGCGAATGGATCCGGCAGGTCCCGCGCGAGATGCACGACCTCGCGCCGAAGCTGCGCAACCTCGCCAAGCCGGTGCAGGAAGCCAACAAGGCGGCGGAAAACATCGCGCGCGCCGCGGGCGGGGAGAACATGGCCAAGCCGGTGCAGGTGGTGCGCACCGAGGTCAACGACCCGTATCGCGCGCTGACCGCGACGCCGCGGATGATCGCCGCGGTGCTGGCGGTGGTGCTGCTCACGTTCTTCTTCATGGTGTACGGGCAGAGCCTGCAGCGCAACGCGATCGCGCTCCTGCCGGGACGCCAGCAGAAGAAATTGACGGTGGAGATCCTGCAATCGATCGAGCACGAGATGTCGCGCTACGTGCTCACGATCAGCATCATCAACATCCTCGTCGGGCTGGCCCTGGCCGGCGCGCTGTTCTGGCTCGGCGTGCCCGGCGACGAGGCGCTGCTCTGGGGCACGATGGCGGCGATCCTCAACTACGCGCCCTACGTCGGCCCGCTGATCGGCATCATGGTGATGCTGCTGATGGGCTTCGTGGCCTTCGACGACATGTGGCAGTCGCTCCTGCCCGCCGCCATTTACCTCGGCCTCCACACGATCGAGGGCCAGTTCGTCACCCCGATCGTGCTCGGCGCGCGCATGGCCCTGTCGCCGCTGGTGCTGATCCTGGCGCTGATGGTGTTCGGCTGGCTGTGGGGCATCGTCGGCCTGCTGCTGGCGGTGCCGCTGCTGGTGTGCGTCAAGATCGTGCTCACCAAGATCGAGGGGATGGAAGGCTGGGCGCGCCTGCTGGAGTAGGCGGCATCGCCCGGCACTGCCACGTCGGCCGGGGCGGGCCCCGGTAGAATCGCGCCGTGAGCTTCCCGGTCCGCGCCATCACCCTCGACCTCGACGACACGATCTGGCCGATCGAGCCGGTGATCGTGCGCGCCGAGGCGGCGCTCGGCGCATGGTTGCAGCAGCATGCCCCGCGGACCGCCGCGCACTGGCCGCTGGAAGCGCGACGCGCGCTGCGCGACGAGGTCGCCGCCACGCATCCACACCTCGCGCACGACTTCACCCGCCAGCGCATGATCTCGCTGGAGCGCATGTTCGCCGCGGCCGGCGACGACCCCGCGCTCGCTGCGCCGGCGTTCGACGCGTTCTTCGCCGCGCGCTGCGAGGTCGAGCACTACGCCGACAGCCTCGCCGCGCTCGACCGGCTCGCCGCGCGCCTGCCGCTGGCCGCGCTCACCAACGGCAACGCCGACCTGGAACGCATCGGGCTGATGCACGTGTTCCGGTTCCAGCTCGGCGCGCGCGAGCACGGCGCGGCCAAGCCCGAGGCGAGCATCTTCCACGCCGCGTGCGAGCGGCTCGGCTGCGCGCCGGGCGAGGTGTTGCACGTGGGCGACGACGTCGAGATGGACGTCGTCGGCGCGCATCGCGCCGGCCTGCGCAGCTGCTGGATCAACCGCGACGACGACCGTTCCGCAGCGCGCGAATGGCCGCGCGAGGACGTCCGTCCCGACCTCGAATTCCCCTCCCTCGACGCGCTGGCCGACTGGCTGGACGCGCAACCCACGCGACAGGACGCCGCATGACCGCCGAGAACGCTGTTCCGCTCCCATTGCACCTCATCGCCCGCGATGGCTACGCTGGATGGCTCGGCGCACAGCCTTCCGCTGTAGCGCGCTGGCTGCAGGCGCAGGGTTTCGACGCCGCGCCCGGCAGCGCGGCCACGTTCCCGGGAGATGGCGGAAAACTCGGCGGTGCCGTGCTCGGGATCGGCGACGCGCTCGATCCGCACAGCTACGCGCATGCGCCATCCGCGCTCCCGGCCGGCACCGCGTGGCAGCCCGCGGGCCTGCGCGATCCGGCCGTGCGCAACGCGCTGCAACTCGGCTGGGGCCTGGGCAGCTATCGTTACGCGCGCTTCCGCGGCGCGGGCCGCGCGCCGGCCACGCTCGTGCTCGACGCGCCGGATGCCGCGACCGCCGACGTGCTGGCCGCCTGCGTGCGCGTGCGCGACCTGGTGAACACGCCGACCGAGCACATGGGCCCGGAGCAGCTGCAGGACGTGGTCGAAGGCATCGCCGCGACGCACGGCGCGCGCTTCGAGGCGATCGTCGGCGACGACCTGCTGGCGCGCAATTTCCCCGCGATCCATGCCGTCGGCCGCGCTTCGCATCGCGCGCCGCGCCTGCTGCGCCTGGACTGGGGCGACGCTGCGCATCCGCATGTCGCCATCGTCGGCAAGGGCGTGTGCTTCGACACCGGCGGCCTGGACCTGAAGACCGGCGACGGCATGCGCAACATGAAGAAGGACATGGGCGGCGGCGCGCACGCCATCGCCCTGGCCGAACTGGTGATGGCGCGCAGGCTTCCGCTGCGCATCACCTTGCTGGTGCCGGCGGTGGAGAACGCGATCGGCCCGTTGTCGTACCGGCCGGGCGAAGTGGTCGCCACGCGCAAGGGCGTCAACGTCGAGATCGACAACACCGACGCCGAAGGCCGCATGGTGCTGTGCGACGCACTGGCGCTCGCGGGCGAGGAATCGCCCGCGCTGCTGCTCGACTTCGCAACGCTCACCGGCGCGGCGCGCATCGCGCTCGGCCCCGAGCTGCCCGCGTTGTACGCGAACGACGACTCTGTTGCCGCGCAATGGATCGCCGCCGGCGGCGAAGCGCGCGACCCGGTGTGGCGCATGCCGCTATGGCGGCCGTACCTGCGCTACCTCACCAGCAACGTCGCCGACATCGCGAATTCCGGCCCGTCGAAGATGGGCGGCAGCATCGTCGCGGCGCTCTACCTCGAGCGCTTCGTGCCCGAAGGCCAGCCGTGGGCGCACCTCGACGTCTACGCCTGGAACGACAGCGACCGCCCCGGCCGCCCCACCGGCGGCGAAGCGCAGGGCCTGCGCTCCGCCTTCGCGATGCTCGCCTCGCGCTTCGCCTCCTGACCGCTGGGCCTTCGGGCTGGGCAGCGGAAGCGTGCAAGGACTCCCGGGGGGCGCCGCTCCTGGCTCTTACTAGAAGCGGGGAGCTTCGCTTGGGGTAGGCGGCGTGACGGCGTGTGTGTGGGCCGAGCGGGCCATGGATGGCCCGCGCCCGCGGAGTGAGTCCTGGATGACTCGTCGACGCGGCGGACCACACACACGTCGTCGCGTCGCCCAGCCCCGAAGCGAATATCCCGCCCTACAGCCAGCCCTTCTGGCGCGCGAGGCGGAAGGCCTCGATGCGGTTGCCGGCACCGAGCTTGCCGATGGCCTCCGACAGGTAGTTGCGCACGGTGCCGCTCGACAGGTTGAGCAGCGTCGCGATGTCGGCGGCGGAGAGGCCGTCGCCCGCAAGGCGCAGCACCTGGCGCTCGCGATCGTTGAGCGGATCGGATTCCGACCAGGCATCGACCGCAAGCTGCGGATCGATCGCGCGGCCGCCGTGGCGCACGCGCCGGATCGCGTCGGCGAGCTGTTCGGCGGGCGCATCCTTGAGCAGGTAGCCGCAGACGCCCGCGTCGAGGGCGCGACGCAGGAACCCGGGCCGCGCGAACGTGGTCAGGATCACCACCTTCACCGGCAGTTCGTGGCGCTGCACGCGCTGCGCGAGCTCCAGGCCGGTGATGCCGGGCATCTCGATGTCGGTGACGAGCAGGTCGGGCTTGAGGCGCTGCAATTCGCGCCAAGCGGCTTCGCCGTCGGGCGCGGAGCCGAGCACTTCGATGTCGGATTCCAGCGACAGCAGCGCGGAGAGCGCGCCGCGCACCATCGCCTGGTCCTCGGCGAGGAGGACGCGGATCACGCGTCGTGCTCCGCCGAAGTCGTCGCCGGCGCGGGTGTGGACGCGATCTGCCGTGCGACGGCTTGCTGCGCTGGATCCGGCATGGCGGCCACGAGCAGCGAGGCGGCGGGCAACGGCAGCGTGACCTCGACGGCGGTGCCGCCGCGCGCGGAGGCGAACGCGAGGCTGCCGCCGAGTTCGCGCACGCGGGCGCGCATGCCGGCGATGCCGTTGCCCTCGGCGCCGCCTGCGCCGCGACCGTCGTCCACGATGCGCATGCGGAGCTGCCCACCGTCGCGGGCGAACCGGATTTCGGCGCGAGTGGCGCGCGCATGGCGCGCGATGTTGGTGGCGGCCTCGCGCAGCACCAGCGCGAGCGGGCGCTCGATGTCGGGCGACAGCGCCGGCGGCGGATCGTATTCCAGCGTTACCGCCGAGGATTCGAGCAACAGCCGCGCCGAGGCCAGTTCGGCCGCGAGGTCGGCGGCGCGGAAGCCGGTCACCGCCGAGCGCACTTCGGCCAGTGCGTGGCGCGCGACCTTCTCCGCCTCGGCGACTTCTGCGCGCGCGGCGGCGGGATCGCGATCCATGAGCTTGCGCGACAATTCGAGCTTGAGCGTGATCAGCGACAGCGTGTGCCCGAGCAGGTCGTGCAGGTCGCGGCCGATGCGCTCGCGCTCGGCGGTGGCGGCCAGGCGGCGCACCTCGTCGTGCGAGAGCTTCAGCGCGATGTCCTTGTCCGCGCTCATGCGCTCGACGTTGACGATCACGCCGATGATCAACGTCATCGCCGGCATCCACGCGATCATCTGCCACGGATAGCCCACCGCCACGCAGATCCCCGCATACAACACGTTGAGCCCCAGCCATTGCACCAGGAACACCGGGAGCGCGCGATGCCGCTTGCCCGCGTGCAGCATCACGCAGCCGAACACGAAGTAGCTGATGCCCGAGGGATACCAGGGCAGCAACACGAAACACAGGGCCGCCATGCCGTAGGCATAACGATCCGAGACGCGGCGCGAGGAGAACAACGTCTTCGCATACAGCGCGATGAACACCGGATACGACGCCGCCGTCAGCGCGGCCCACTGCCACGTGTAGCCCGGGCCGAACATCGGGGTGACGAACACCCACATCGACCAGAGCAGGTGGACCGCGTCGGTCCACGGCGACTTGCCCTGGCGGATGAGGTCGGCGATCGCCGAGTCCGGCGCGGGC
>CAMLSB010000067.1 GCA_946482565.1 uncultured Lysobacteraceae bacterium
ACTGGATCAGCTGGAAGTAGTAGGCGTTGCGGCGGTCCCAGCCGCGCACCGCGCCCGCCGCGAGCGACAGCTCCGGGTGCACGACGATGCGCGACGGATCGAAGAACTGCGACACGCCCAGGCCGTCGCAGGTCGGGCAGGCGCCCACCGGCGAGTTGAACGAGAACAGGCGCGGCTCGAGCTCCGGCAGCGAGTAGTCGCACACCGGGCAGCTGTACTTCGACGAGAACAGCAGCGGCGGCGCCGCCGCGTCGTCGAGCGACTGCACGATCGCCATGCCTTCGCCCATGCGCAGCGCGGTTTCGAACGACTCGGACAGGCGTTGCTTGATGTCCTCGCGCACGCGGAAGCGGTCGATCACGGCCTCGATGGTGTGCTTCTGGCGCAGCGCCAGCGGCGGCACCGCATCGACCTCGTGCAGCGCGCCGTCCACCCGCACGCGCACGAAGCCCTGCGCGCGCAGCTGCTCGAACACCTGCGCGTGCTCGCCCTTGCGGTCGCGGATCACCGGCGCCAGCAGCATCCAGCGCTGCTCGGCCTTCGCGGGGTCCTTCTGCATCGCCAGCACCTGGTCGACCATCTGGCTGACGGTCTGCGCCTCGAGCGGGTAGCCATGGTCCGGGCAGCGCGGGATGCCGACGCGCGCGAACAGCAGGCGCAGGTAATCGTAGATCTCGGTGATGGTGCCGACGGTCGAGCGCGGATTGTGCGAGGTCGACTTCTGCTCGATCGAGATCGCCGGCGACAGGCCCTCGATGTGGTCGACGTCGGGCTTCTCCATCACGCTCAGGAACTGCCGCGCGTAGGCCGACAGCGACTCGACGTAGCGGCGCTGGCCCTCGGCGTAGATCGTGTCGAACGCGAGCGACGACTTGCCCGACCCGGACAGCCCCGTGATCACGATCAGCTTGTCCCGGGGGAGGTCGAGATCGATGTTCTTGAGGTTGTGGGTCCGTGCGCCGCGGATGCGGATGAAATCCATCGCCATCGGGGGATCTGGCCTCGGCTTGCAGGTGGGGGCCGGACCCGGGCGGCCGGGGGCCGGACGGGGACCGAACAGGGGAGCGTAGCGAGCACCTCGTCCCGGGGCAAACCGGGCAGGGCTCGGACAGGACTGGAACGCATATGGGGACGAATCGGCCCGTCTCCCAGCATGTTGCAACCGCGTCGCATGCAGCGCGACGCCCCCCATTCAGATTGGCCGGGCTAAAAATCGGTCCCGATCAGGGCGCCCAGCTTCGCCTGGATTTCCTGCATTTCCTCGCGACTGGCAAACCCCATCGCCCGGGCTCGCCTGGCGCGCCAATCCAGGGTCCGCACCTGGTGCGAAAGGGCCACCGAAGGTTTTTCAAGCCCGGCGATGCGGACTTCGAACGGATGGCCCTTCACCTGGCTGGTCACCGAGACGCACACGACGAGGCCAACCCGTTCGTTGAACCCCTGGTGGCTCAGGACGACCGCTGGACGTGCATGCCCCTGCTCATGCCCGGCCACCGGGTTGAACTCGATCAGCACGATCTCCGAGGCCCCGGGCACCCAGGGCCGGCTCACTCGATCCGCTCCGCTCCCACCTCGCCGTCGAACGCCACGGCGTGGGCGTTTTCGGGGGTGCAGCCGGCGACGAGTTCCTCGATGCGATAGCGCGGGCTCACGGTCAGGACCCGCCCGTCCAGGGACAGGTGCACCTGGCTCTGCGCCGCCACGCCCATGGATTCGGCGAAGGCCTTGGGGATGGAAAGAATGACCGAACCGCCCGATTGGCGAAGGATCGCGGTCGTCATGCGACCTCCCTGGGGTTTTACTACAGTAAAACTACACCGATCGAACCGGGCACGCAATCCGGCGAAGCCTCGCCGGTTCATGGGGATTCACCCCCGGTTGACCGTAACCCGCTGAAACCCCTACAATTCCGCTTCTGTCCGGCCCCGGCTGCGAACAGGACCTGCCCCAGGCAGCGAAGAAGAACTACAGAAGATCCACAGAACTCAGGAATCACAGTCATGTACGCAGTACTGGTCACCGGCGGCAAGCAATACCGCGTGATGGAAGGCGAGACGCTCCGCGTCGAGCTGCTCGGCGAGCACGAAGCCGGCAAGGAAATCACGTTCGACAACGTGCTCATGCTCGGCGACTCCGACGGCATCAAGCTGGGCGACGCGCTCAAGGGCGCCAGCGTCACCGCGAAGGTCGTCGGCCACGGCCGCGCCGACAAGATCCGCATCGTCAAGTTCCGCCGCCGCAAGCACCATCGCAAGCAGATGGGCCACCGGCAGCATTACACCGAAATCGAGATCACCGGCATCGCCGGTGGCGACAAGAAGTAAGGAGAAGCAGCCATGGCACATAAAAAGGGCGTAGGTTCCTCGCGCAACGGCCGCGACTCCAACCCGAAGTACCTCGGCGTGAAGATGTACGGCGGCCAGGCCATCGAGGCCGGCAACATCATCGTCCGCCAGCGCGGCACCCAGTTCCATCCGGGTTCGGGCGTCGGCCTCGGCCGCGACCACACCCTGTTCGCGCTGGTCGACGGCACCGTCGAATTCACCGTGAAGGGCCCCAAGAAGCGCCGCACCGTCAACGTGGTTTCCGCTGCCTGACGGTTGACGAAAGCGCGTGCAAGGGCCCCGCTTCGGCGGGGCTTCTTGTTTCGGGAGCAGGGAACGGGGAAGAGGGAACAGGGAAGGGACGCAGCGTCGCACTCGCGGCGACGCCGTGCTCCCATCCGTTCTTCTTTCGCTAGCCCGTAGAATCAAGCCGCCACCGACCTTCGGGTCCCCATTCCCTCTTCCCCATTCCCCTTTCCCCCATGAAACTCGTCGACGAAGCTGAAATCACCGTCACTGCCGGCAACGGCGGCAACGGCTGCGTCGGTTTCCGGCGCGAGAAATTCATCCCGCTCGGCGGCCCCGACGGCGGCGACGGCGGCAAGGGCGGCGACGTCTGGCTGCAGGCCGACGAGAACCTCAACACGCTCGTCGACTTCCGCCACCAGCGCCAGTTCAAGGCGCAGCGCGGCGAGAACGGCATGGGCAGCCAGATGTACGGCAAGGGCGGCGACGACATCACCGTGACCGTGCCGGTCGGCACCGTCGTCACCAACGTCGACACCGACGAGGTGATCGGCGACCTGACGCGACACGGCGAGCGCCTGCTCGTCGCGCGCGGCGGTCGCGGCGGCCTCGGCAACATGCACTTCAAGAGCTCGATCAACCGTTCGCCGCGCCAGTCCACGCCGGGCGACGAAGGCGAAGCGCGCGCGCTGAAGCTCGAGCTGAAGCTGCTCGCCGACGTCGGACTGCTCGGCTTCCCGAACGCGGGCAAGAGCACCTTCATCCGCGCGGTGTCGGCGGCGACGCCGAAGGTGGCGGACTATCCGTTCACCACGCTGTATCCGAACCTGGGCGTCGTCAGCGTCGAGCCGCACCGCAGCTTCGTGATCGCCGACGTGCCGGGCCTGATCGAAGGCGCGGCCGACGGCGCCGGCCTGGGCACGCAGTTCCTGCGCCACCTGCAGCGCACGCGCCTGCTGCTGCACCTGGTCGACCTGTCGCCGGCGCTGGAAGGCTACGAGGCCTACGGCGATGCCGTGCCGTCGCCGGTGGAGCAGGTGCGCGCGATCGAACGCGAGCTCGGCCGCCATGATCCCGAACTGCTGCAGAAGCCGCGCTGGCTGGTGCTGAACAAGGCCGACCTCGCGTTCGAGGACGAATCGCGCGCCGCTGCGGAGAAGATCGTCGCCGAGCTGGGCTGGACCGCGCCGTGGTACCTCGTGTCCGCGATCGGCCGCGACGGCACCTGGCCGGTGGTGCTGGACGTGCAGGCGTTCTTCGACCGCCAGCGCGCCGAAGCGCTCGAGGCCGCGCACGCAGAAGGCGATGCGGGTGCTGCGGGTGTCGCCGGCGAACGGAACGACGCCGGTGCCTGAGCCCGTCGCGCGGGCAACAAAAAACCCGGCGCAGGCCGGGTTTTTCGCATGCCGCGTGTCGCGCGGGCGCCGGTCAGGCGGCCTGCAGCGCCTTGATGCGCGCGCTCAGGCGGCTCTTGTGGCGGGCGGCCTTGTTGCGGTGGATCAGGCCGCGCGCGCTGAAGCGGTCGAGGATCGGCTGGGCGACGACGAAAGCAGCCTGGGCGCCGGCGGCGTCGTTGGCGTCGAGCGCCTTCAGCACCTTCTTGACGGCGGTGCGCAGCTGCGAGCGCTGGGCCGCATTGCGGGCGTTGCGCACGACGGTCTGCTTGGAGCGCTTCTTGGCGGACTTGATGTTGGCCACGTGGAATCCTGGAAACGGGGTGTAATGAAGGGTCGGTTGAAATCAGCGGCCACGGGTTTCGGCCCGGGCAGACAGGAAAGTATGGGCGATTCATGGACTTGCGTCAACAACCCGGCGGGCGCGAACGCCGGGGCGGCCAGCGCCCCCGGGGGCGCCCCGTGAGCGGCCCCGAGGCAAAGCCGGGCCAGCACGGCCACGGGATGCTGCGGGGGCTGCTGTCCTTCAGCAGCATGACCTTCCTGTCCCGGATCCTGGGGCTGGTCCGGGACCAGGCGATCCTGCACGTCTTCGGCGTCAACGCGGCCACCGACGCGTTCTGGGTCGCGTTCCGGATCCCGAACTTCATGCGCCGCCTGTTCGCCGAGGGCTCGTTCTCGACGGCCTTCGTGCCGGTCTTCACCGAGATCAAGGAAACCCGCCCGCACGCCGACCTGAAGGCGCTCGTCGCCCGGGTCTCCGGCACTCTGGGCGGGGTGTTGCTGGTCGTCACCGCGCTCGGGCTGATCTTCACCCCGCAGGTGGCGATGCTGTTCAACCCCGGCGTGGTCGACGAGCCCGAGCGCTTCGCGATGGTCGTCGAGCTGCTGCGGCTGACCTTCCCGTTCCTGCTGTTCGTGTCGCTGACCGCGCTGGCCGGCGGCGCGCTCAACAGCTTCGGCCGTTTCGGCCTGCCGGCGCTGACGCCGGTGATCCTCAACCTGTGCATGATCTCCGCCGCGCTGTGGCTGGCACCGCGGCTGGAAGTGCCGATCCTCGCGCTGGGCTGGGCGGTGATGGTCGCCGGCGTGCTGCAGCTGCTGTTCCAGTTGCCGGCGCTGCGCGGCCTCGACCTGCTGTCGCTGCCGGCCTGGGGCTGGCGCCATCCGGACGTGCGCCGGGTGATGAAGCTGATGGTGCCGACGCTGTTCGGTTCGTCGGTGGCGCAGATCAACCTGCTGCTGGACACCGTGCTCGCGTCGTTCCTGTTCGTCGGTTCGCAGACCTGGCTGTCGCAGGCCGACCGCTTCCTCGAACTGCCGATGGGCCTGTTCGCGATCGCGCTGGGCACGGTGATCCTGCCGGCGCTGTCGCGGCACCACGTCAACGCCGATCGCGCGGGGTTCTCGTCCGCGCTGGACTGGGGCCTGCGCAACACGCTGCTGATCGCGGTGCCGGCGATGTTCGGACTGATGCTGCTCGCGCAGCCGCTGGTCGCGACGCTGTTCCAGAACGGCCGCTTCACCCCGTTCGACACGCGGATGGCTGCGCTGTCGGTGTTCGGCCTCAGCTTCGGCCTGCCGGCGTTCGCGCTGGTGAAGGTGGTGCTGCCGGCGTTCTACTCGCGGCAGGACACGCGCACGCCGGTGCGCGCCGGCGTGACCTCGCTGGTGGCGAACATGGTGCTGAACATCGCGCTGCTCGGCCTGCTGTACGTGCTGATGGCCACGCCGCAGGCGCGCGCCGGCGGCGTGTTCGCCGGGCTGGCCGCGACGCCGGGCCTGCACCTCGCGCTGGGCATCGCCAGCGCGCTCGCGAGCTACGTGAACCTGGGCCTGCTGTGGCACTGGCTGCGCCGCGACGGGGTGTACCAGCCGCTGCCGGGCTGGGGCCGCTTCGTGCTGCGACTGGTGCTGGCCTGCGCGGCGCTGTGCGCGGTGGTGCTGGCCGGCCTGTACCTGGCGCCCGATTTCACCGCCATGCGCCTGTGGTCGCGCATCGCCTGGTTGCTCGGGCTGGTGGCCGCCGGCGTCGTCGCGTACGGCGCCACGCTGTTCGCGATGGGCTGGCGCCTGCGTGAACTGCGCGGGCACTGAGCGCGGGGCGCGCACGCTGCCTGGCTATACTGGCCGCTACGCATGACGCAACCATTCCGCGACGTCCGGGGCGCAGTCTTGTGCCCGCAAGGCAGCGTGGCCTGCATCGGCGCCTTCGACGGCCTGCACCTGGGCCACCAGGCGCTGCTGGGCCGCGCCGGCGCGCGCGCGCGCGCGCTCGGCGTGCCGATGGCGGCGGTCGGCTTCGAGCCGCTGCCGCGCGAAGTCTTCGCGCATCCGGTGCCGCCGCGGCTGATGCTGCCGGGCGCGAAGCTCGCGGGGTTGGCGCGGCTCGGTGCCGACCGTGTCGGGTTGCTGCGCTTCGATGCACGCCTGGCGGCGATGCCGGCGGAAGAATTCGTACGCGAACTGCTGGTGGCGCGGCTGCACGCGCGCGAAGTCTGGGTCGGCCCGGACTTCCGCTTCGGCCACAAGCGCGGCGGCGACATCGCCACGTTGCGCCGGCTCGGGCGCGCGCTCGGCTTCGTCGCCGACGAGATCGAGCCGGTGCTGCTCGATGGCGAGCGGGTCTCGAGCACGCGCATCCGCGAGGCCTTGCGCACCGGCGATTTCGCCGCGGCTGCGCGGCTGCTCGGGCGGCCATACGCGATCGGCGGGCACGTGGTCCGCGGCGCGCAGCTCGGGCGCACGCTGGGCTATCCCACGGCCAACCTGCGCTTCGGCGGCAAGGTGCCGGCGCTGTCGGGCATCTACGCCACGCTGGTCCACGGCGTCGGCCCGGCGCCCTGGCCCTCGGTGTCGAGCTTCGGCACCCGGCCCACCGTCGATGGCCGCGAGCCCTTGCTCGAGGCGCACCTGTTCGATTTCGCGGGCGACCTGTACGGGCGCCGCATCCGCGTCGAGTTCGTCGCCCGCCTGCGCGACGAGGAAAAGTTCGACGGCCTGCCGGCGCTGGTCGCGCAGATGCACCTCGACGCGGCGCGCGCGCGGGCGGTCCTCGACGAGCAAGCTATCCTCAACCCCCACCAGACCCCAGACAGCATCGGATCCAAGTGAGCGACCAGGACAACAACCGCTACAAGGCCACGATCCACCTGCCGGCCACCGAGTTCCCGATGCGCGGCGACCTGCCGAAGCGCGAACCGGTCGCGCTCGCGCGCTGGGAAGGCGAGGACCTGTACGCACGGATCCGTGCCGAGGCCAAGGGCCGCGAGACCTGGGTCTTCCACGACGGCCCGCCCTACGCGAACGGCCCCATCCACCTCGGCCACGCGGTCAACAAGGTGCTGAAGGACGCGGTGGTGAAGTCGCGCCTGCTCGCCGGTTACGACGCGCCATACGTGCCGGGCTGGGATTGCCACGGCCTGCCGATCGAGCTCGCGGTGGAGAAGAAGTTCGGCAAGGTCGGCAGCAAGCAGGGCGACGACGTGCTCGACGCCGCGCAGTTCCGGGCGAAGTGCCGCGAGTACGCGCAGTCGCAGATCGACCTGCAGCGCGTGGACTTCAAGCGCCTGGGCGTGATCGCCGACTGGGACAATCCCTATCGCACGATGGACTTCGGCTACGAAGCCGAGATGCTGCGCTCGCTGGCGAAGATCATCGAGCGCGGCCACCTCGCGCGCGGCGTCAAGCCGGTGTACTGGTGCTTCGACTGCGGTTCGGCGCTGGCCGAGGCGGAGATCGAATACCACGACAAGCAGTCGCCGGCGATCGACGTCGCGTACGCCGCGAAGCGGCCGGAATCGCTGGCCGCAGCGTTCGGCGTCGCGATCGAAGAAGGCGACGAGGTCGCGATCCCGATCTGGACGACGACGCCGTGGACGCTGCCGGCGAGCCTGGCGGTGAGCCTCGGGCCGGAACTCGATTACGTGCTGGTCGAAGGCCCGCGCCGTGCCGATGGCGGGCGCCGCCTGCTCGTGCTCGCCGACGCGCTCGCGGCCGATGCGCTCAAGCGCTACGGCGTCGACGCAGTCGTCGTGCTCGGACGCGCGAAGGGCGCGGAGCTGGAAGGCCAGCACCTGCGCCATCCGTTCTACGCGGCGCGCGACATCCCGGTGATCCTCGGCGAGCACGTCTCCGCCGAGGACGGCACCGGCGCGGTGCACACGGCGCCCGGCCACGGCCAGGAAGACTTCGTCGTCGGCCAGCGCTATGGCCTGGTCGAGCAGTATTCGGCCGCCGAACTCAATCCGGTCGACGGCCGCGGCGTGTACCTGCCGTCCACGCCGCCCGCTGGCGAGGTGGTGCTCGCGGGCATGCACGTGTGGAAGGCGAACGACGCCATCGTCGGCGTGCTGCGCGACAGCGGGCGCCTGCTCGCGCACGCCACGATCACCCACGCGTATCCGCATTGCTGGCGGCACCGCACGCCGGTGATCTTCCGCGCGACGCCGCAGTGGTTCATCTCGATGGAACAGGCCGGGCTGCGCCGCGACGCGCTCGCCGCGATCCGCACCGTCGGCTGGATCCCGGAATGGGGCGAAGCGCGCATCGCCGGCATGATCGAGGGCCGCCCGGACTGGACGATCAGCCGCCAGCGCACCTGGGGCGTGCCGATCGCGCTGTTCTTCGACCGCGAGAGCGGCGAGCCGCATCCGGACACGCCGGCGCTGATGCATCGCGTCGCCGACATGGTGGAGCGCGAAGGCGTGGATGCGTGGTACGCGCTTGATCCGGCGTCGCTGCTCGGCGCCGATGGGCCGCGCTACGAGAAGGTCACCGACATCCTCGACGTCTGGTTCGATTCCGGCGTGACCCACGCCTGCGTGCTGGCCAAGCGGCCGCAGGACCGGCTGCACAAGCCGGCGGAACTCTACCTGGAAGGCTCCGACCAGCATCGCGGCTGGTTCCAGTCCTCGCTGCTCACCG
>CAMLSB010000068.1 GCA_946482565.1 uncultured Lysobacteraceae bacterium
GATCTACGGCGTGTCCACCGGCTTCGGCAGCAATGCCGACAAGCTGCTTGGCGGCAGTGATCCGTCGCTGTACGCGAAGCTGCAGCGCAACCTGATCGAAACGCATGCCGTCTGCGTCGGCGAGCCCTTCGCACCCGATGTCGTCCGCGCGATGCTGTGCATCCGCATCAACACGCTGCTGCGCGGCCACTCCGGCATCCGCGTGCGGACGCTGCAGGCGCTGGCGGCGATGCTCAACGCGGGCGTGGTGCCGGTCGTGCCGCAGCTCGGTTCCGTCGGCGCCTCGGGCGACCTGGCCCCGCTGTCGCACCTGGCGATCGTGCTGATCGGCGGCGGCGAAGCCTTCTTCGCCGGCGAGCGCCTGCCCGGCGGCGAAGCCCTGCGGCGCGCCGGCCTGCTGCCTATCGAGCTGACGATCAAGGAAGGCCTCGCGCTGAACAACGGCACCGCGCAGATGCTCGCCACGGGCGTGCTTGCGCTGGCGAAGCTGGAGGCGCTGCTCGACACCGCCGACATCGCCGCGGCGATGACGCTCGATGCGTTCGCCGGGCGCCTTGGCGCCTACGCCGAGGAAGTGCATGCGCTGCGCCCGCATCCGGGCCAGGTGCATGTCGCCGCGCGCCTGCGCGCGCTGCTGGCGGGCTCGACGCTGGCCGACATCGCGTACGACCGCGTCCGCGGCAAGAAGGTGCAGCCGCAGGACAGCTATTCGCTGCGCTGCGTGCCGCAGGTGCACGGCGCCGTGCGCGATGCCGTCGCGCAGGCCGCGCGCGTCTTCGAGATCGAGCTCAATGCGGTCACCGACAATCCGCTGGTATTCCCGGAAGCCGTCGACGCGCCGCTGGACCGCCAGGTGATTTCCGCCGGGCACTTCCACGGCATGCCGCTCGCGCTGGCGATGAGCTACGTCAAGGCCGCGATCCCCGTGCTCGCGTCGATCTCGGAGCGACGCCTCAACAAGCTCGTGGACCCGGCGACCAGCGATGGCCTGCCGGGCTTCCTCGTCGGCAACGAGGACGGCACCGAATCCGGCTTCATGATCATCCAGTACACCGCCGCGGCGATCGTCAACGACCTCGCCAGCCGCGCGATGCCCGCGACCGTCTACTCGATCCCGACATCCGCGAACGCCGAGGACCACGTGTCCATGGGCGCGAACGAGGCGCGGCACGTGCTGGCGATGGCCGACGACCTCGGCAAGGTGCTGGCGCTGGAGCTGATGACCGCCGCGCAGGCGCTGGACCTGCGCGTGCGCATGGTCGAAGGCGAGGCGCATCCGGGCATCGCCGTGGCCGCCGCGCATGCCGCGATCCGCGAACGCATCGCCTTCCTCGCGCGCGACCGCGCGCTCGACGGCGACGTCCGCGCCGCACTGGCCCTGGTCGACGACGGCAGCGTGCTGGCCGCCGCGAGGGCCGTGGTGCCGTGACGCGCGTCGGCGGCCTCGCGCGGATCGCCGCCGGCGCGTTGGCGCTCGCCGCCGCCGCGATGCCGGTTGCCCCGGCGTTCGCGCAGTCGCCGTCCGCAACGACACCCGCGATGATGACAGGCGCGGTCTTCGAGGATGCCAACGGCAACGGCACCCGCGACGCGGGCGAACATGGCATTGCAGGCGTCCGGATTTCCAACGGCCGCGACCTGGTCGCCAGCGCCGCCGATGGCAGCTACCGGATAGCGTTGCGTGACGAGACGCCGATATTCGCGATCAAGCCGTCGGATCGAGCATTTGGTCGGCGCGCCGATGGCCTGCCCGCGTCCTGGTTCGTTCCCATGCCTATCGCCAGGGCAGGCGTTCTTGCCCCTTGGGATTTCCATTTCGACGTCGGGTTGTCGCCGCGCCACGCCATGCGCGGCCCGATGCAGGTGCTGCTGTTCACCGATCCGCAGGTGAAATCGGAGATCGACGTCGGCTACTACCGCCGCGACATCGTCGAGCCGCTGCGCGGCAGCGGCGCGCGCCTGGGCCTGACGCTCGGCGACCTCGCGGACGATACGCCGCAGCTGTATCCCGAACTCAACGAAGTGACCGCGACGCTCGGCTTGCCTTGGCTGCACGTGCCGGGTAACCACGACGTCGATCCGGGTGCCACCGACGACGCGACCTCGCTGCAGGCCTTCCATGCGAGCTACGGCCCCGATACGTTCGCGTGGGAAGAACCCGGTGCGACGTTCATCGGCCTCGACGACATCGTCGCCATGCCCGGGCAGCGCCCGGCCTACGTCGGCGGCCTGCGCGAGGACCAGTTCGCGTTCCTCGAGGCCTACCTCCCGACGGTGCCGAAGGATCGATTGCTGGTGATCGGCGTGCACATTCCGTTCTTCGACGCCGCTGCTCCCGGAGCGCCGCCGACGTTCCGCCCGGCCGATCGCGAGCGCCTGTTCGCGCTGCTGCGCGATTTCCCGCACGTGCTGCTGCTCAGCGGCCACACCCACAACCAGCAGCACTTCTTCCACGATGCGAGCGACGGCTGGCACGGCGCGCAGCTGCTGCACGAATACAACGTCGGCGCGGCCTGCGGCGCGTTCTGGTCCGGCGTGGAGGATGCCGACGGCATTCCCGACAGCACGATGAGCGACGGCACGCCGAACGGCTACGCCGTGCTCAACGTGCGCGAACATGGCGACTACGCGCTGGCCTGGCACAACGCCCGCGACGCGGCGGACGCGCAGATCGGCCTGTGGGCGCCGAAGGTGCTGCGCCGCGGCGCCTATCCGGCATGGGGCGTGTACGCCAACGTGTACATGGGCGACGACGCGTCGCGCGTCGAATACCGCATCGACGACGGCGACTGGAAGCCGATGCGGCGGGTGCTGCAGCCCGATCCGCGCCTGCTCGCCGAGAACGCGAAGGACGACACTGCCGACGCGCTGCGCGGCTACGACCGTTCGCCCGAAGCCACGCCATCGAAGCACCTGTGGCGGGGCGCGCTCGCGACCGGCCTCGCCGCCGGCGTGCACCGCGTCGACGTGCGCTATTTCGATCGTTGGCGCGGAGAACAGCGCACCGCGACGTCGTACCGGCTCGACGAAGCCGCTCCCTGAGGCGCATGGGGGCCCCGGCCCGCGATCGGGCAGGGGCTTGACTTCCCCGGACCGCGTGAATTAATGTATTAACACGTTAATACATTCGCACACGATGAAGCAGCGTCCCGAACCCTTGCCGCCCCGCGACGCCAGCGCCTCCTTCCGGGCGCTGGCGCGGGCGCTTGCGGAACTGGACGACCCGAAGGACGTCGCGGCGTTCCTCGAGGACCTGTGCACGCCCGCCGAGCTCGAGGCCATGGCCGACCGCTGGCGGGTCGTGCCGTTGCTGGAGCAGGGCCTGCCGTACCGCGAGATCCACGACCGCACCCAGGTCAGCGTCACCACCGTGGGCCGCGTCGCCCGCACCCTCGAGCGCGGTACCGGCGGCTACGCCACCGCGCTGGCGCGCACGCGCCGCCACCACCACCACCACGCTTCCCACTAGAAGGCTGCCCGCATGGCTGACACCGCCCTGCAGGCGGTGCGCCAGCGATTGCGCATCGCCATACAGAAGAACGGACGACTCGGAGAACCCGCGCGCGCGCTGCTGTCCGCCTGCGGCCTGGCCTGGCGCGAACAGCGCGACCAGCTGTTCTGCCAGGCCGAGGACGCGCCGTTCGACCTGCTGCTCGTCCGCGACGACGACATCCCGCGGCTGCTGGCGGAAGGGCATTGCGAGCTGGGCATCGTCGGGCGCAACGTGCTCGGCGAGCAGTGTGCGCGGGCCCGCGAACAAGGCGCCGTCCCGTCCCTCGTCGAGCTGCGCGCGCTCGCTTTCGGCGAGTGCCGGCTCGCGCTGGCGGTACCGGACACGCAACCGTGGATCGGCCCCTCGGGACTGGCCGGGCAGCGTATCGCCACCAGCCATCCGTCCCTGCTGCGCGCCTGGCTCGCGGAGCGCCGCATCGACGCGCGCGTCGTGACCTTGTCCGGATCGGTGGAGATCGCGCCACGCCTCGGCCAGGCGGAAGCCGTGTGCGATCTCGTTTCCTCCGGCCGCACGCTGGCCGCCAACCGGCTCGTGCCGGTCGAGGACGTGCTCGCCAGCGAGGCCGTGCTGGCCGGATCCGGCCAGCCGTTGGATCCGGTGCGGGGCGCGCTGCTCGATGGCCTGCTGCGGCGCATCGACGGCGTCCTGCGCACGCGCGACCGCCGGCTCCTGGTGTTCAGCGCGCGTCGCGCGGCGTTGCCGGGATTGCTGGCCCTCATGCCCGACGCCGGTCCTCCGACGGTTTGTTCCATCGAGGACGGCGACAGCGTTTCGCTGCAGGCCTTGTGGCCCGGCATCGTGTCCTGGCAACGGCTGGAAGCGCTGGAGCGCGCCGGCGCGCGCGGGCTGATGGTGCTGCCCGTCGAGAGGATGCTGGCATGAGGCGCGTGGACTGGTCGCGCCTGGACGAGGCAGGCAGGCAGCGCATCCTGCAACGCCCCGCGCGTCGCGCCGAAGCGGGCGTGCAGGCGACGGTCGCCGCGATCTTCGACGCGGTCGCCGCGCGGGGCGATGCGGCGCTGCGCGAATTCGCCGAACGCTTCGATGGCGCGGCGCCAGCGCGCTTCGAACTCGACGAAGGCTCGATCGGCGCAGCGTCGACGCAGTTGCCTCCCGCGCTGCGCGCCGCCATCGACGAAGCGGCGACGCGCATCGAGGCCTTCCACCGCGCCTGCCTGTCCGCGGACATCGCGCTCGAGACCGCCGCGGGCGTCCGCTGCGAGCGCGTGTTCCGTCCCATCGACAGCGTCGGGCTGTACGTTCCCGCCGGAAGCGCGCCGCTGCCATCCACCGCGCTAATGCTCACGATTCCGGCGATGCTCGCGGGGTGCCGGCGCATCGTCCTGTGCACGCCGCCGGGCGCCGGCGGCGCGCCGGATCCCGCGGTGCTCGCGGTGGCGGCGCGGGTGCCGGGCATCCGTGTCTTCGCACTCGGCGGCGCGCAGGCGATCGCTGCGATGGCGCTGGGCACCGCAAGCGTCCCGCGCTGCGACAAGCTGTTCGGCCCGGGCAACGCGTATGTCGACGCCGCCAAGCAGTTCGCGGCGCAGCGGCCCGGCGGCCCGGCGATCGATCTGCCCGCGGGGCCGTCGGAGCTGCTGGTGATCGCCGATTCGGGCGCCGATCCCGCGTTCGTCGCCGCCGACCTGCTGTCGCAGGCCGAGCACGGGCCGGACTCGCAGGTCCTGTTGCTGTCCGACGATGCCGCATTCCTCGATGCCGTGGATGCCGCGCTCGCGGAACAGTTGCCCCGCCTGCCGCGCGCCGCGTTCGCGCGCGAGGCGCTGGCGTCGTCGCATGCCGTGCTCGTCCCCACGCTCGACCAGGCGTTCGCGATCAGCAACGCCTACGCACCCGAGCACCTGTCGCTGGCGCTGCGCGAGCCGCGCGCCTGGCTCGGTCGCGTCGAGTCGGCGGGCGCCGTGTTCCTCGGCGACTGGACGCCCGAGACGCTGGGCGATTACTGCAGCGGGAGCAACCACGTGCTGCCGACCGGCGGCAGTGCCCGCGCCTGGAGCGGCTTGTCGGTGGATGCGTTCCGCAAGGCCATCGCGGTCCAGGAGGCGACGCGCGCGGGGCTGGAAGGCGCCGGGCCCTGCGCGGCGACGCTGGCGCGGGCGGAGCGCCTCGTCGCGCACGCGCGCGCGGTCGAACTGCGGCTGGAGCGGGCGGCATGAACGCCTCCTCGACCGGCGTCCTGCGCGAGGACCTGCGCGATTTCGCGGGCTATGCGTCCGCGCGCCAGCAGGCGGTGGATGCGGCCATCCGCCTGGATGCGAACGAGTCGCCGTGGCCGAGCGCCGCGGACGTGCCGGCCGGGCTGCGCTGCTACCCCGAGCCGCAGCCGCGCGCGCTGGCGACGGCGCTGGCGCAGCTGCATGGCGTGGCGCCCGAACGCGTGCTGGCCACGCGCGGCAGCGACGAGGGCATCGACCTGCTGCTGCGCGCGACCTGCGCGCCGGGGCGGGGCGCGATCGTCACCACGCCGCCGACCTTCGGCATGTACGCGGTCTGCGCCCGGCTGCATGGCGCGCGCGTGCTGGAGGTGCCCTTGCTCGACGGCGGCGACGGATTCCGCGTCGACCTCGCTGCAGTCGGCGACGCGGTCCTCGCTTCGGGCGCGCGCCTGGTGTTCCTGTGCTCGCCCGGCAATCCCACGGGCGACGTCGTGCCTCTGGCCGGCATCGCGGCACTGGCGCGACGCCTGGCGGGGAGCGCCCTGGTCGTCGTCGACGAGGCCTATGGCGAGTACGCCGGCGTGGCGTCGGCGGCGTCGCTGCCGGAGGCGGCTAACAACGTCGTCGTGCTGCGCACCCTGTCGAAGGCGCATGCGCTTGCCGGCGCGCGCATCGGCTGCGTCATCGCGCCGCCGCTGATCGTCGCGGCGCTGCGGCGGTGCCAGGCGCCGTATCCGCTGCCTGCGCCGAGCGTGGCGGCCGCGCTCGCGGCGCTGGCACCCGGCGCGCTGGCGCGCACGCAGGCACGGGTCCGGCGCATCCGCAGCGCGCGCGGCGGGCTCGCCGCGCGCCTGCGCGCGCTGCCGGCGGTGCGGCGCGTCGACGCCTCCGGCGGCAACTTCCTGCTGCTGCGGCTGGTCGACGCCGATGCCGCCATCGCCCGGCTGCGCGCGGCGGGCATCGCCGTGCGCGACATGCGGTCGGCGCCGTCGCTCGCCGACGCGGTCCGCGCCACCGTCGGTACCGCGCGACAGAACGCGGCGTTGTTCGACGCGCTGGCGCAGTCGGGGGAGGGCGCATGAGCTGCGCCCCCATCCTGTTCGTCGACCGCGATGGCACGCTGGTGGAGGAGCCGGCGGACTTCCAGGTCGATGATTACGCGAAGCTGCGCTTCGTGCCCGGCGCGATCCCCGCGCTCGCGCGCCTGCGCGCGGCCGGCTATCGCCTGGTGATGGTCACCAACCAGGACGGCCTGGGCACGCCGGCTTTTCCGCGCGCGGCCTTCGATGGCCCGCAGGCGCTGCTCATGCAGCTGCTGGACAGCCAGGGCGCCGGCTTCGAGGAAGTGCTGGTGGACGACAGCCTGCCCGAGGCGCCGGCGCCGACGCGCAAGCCCGGCCTCGGCCTGGTCCTGCACCTGCTGCGCGACCGTAGCGTCGACTGGGCGCGTTCGGCGGTGGTGGGCGACCGCGACACCGACCTGGCGTTCGCGGCGAACCTGGGCGTGCGCGGTTTCAAGCTCGCCTCGTCCGTGTTCGGCGACGGCGTATCGTGGCCGGAGATCGCGCGGCGCCTGCTCGACGCGCCCCGCGTCGCGACGGTCGAGCGCGCGACGCGCGAAACGCGCATCACGGTGACGGTGGACCTGGACCGCGCCGCCGATCCCGACGTGCGCACCGGCCTGGGCTTCTTCGACCACATGCTCGCGCAACTCGGCACCCACGCGGGAATCGCGCTGCGCCTGCGCTGCGGCGGCGACCTCGAGGTGGACGAGCACCACGTCGTCGAGGACTGCGCGCTCGCGCTCGGCGCGGCGCTGCGCGATGCGCTGGGCGACAAGCGCGGCATCGGCCGCTACGGCTTCACCCTGCCGATGGACGAATCGGTCGCGGAAGCGGTGCTGGACCTCTCCGGCCGCGCCTTCTTCGCCTTCGACGGCGCGTTCGCCCGCGAGCGCGTCGGCGACCTGCCGACCGAGCTCGTCCCGCACTTCTTCCGCTCGCTGGCGGACGGCGCCGGCATGGCGCTGCACCTGAGGGTGCGCGGCGACAACGAGCACCACAAGGTCGAGGCCTGCTTCAAGGCGGTCGCGCGCGCGCTGCGCCAGGCGGTGCGGCGGGAGGGCGCGCAGCTGCCCAGCAGCAAGGGGACCCTGTGAGCCGGCCGGCGACGCCGGGCGTGGCGATCGTGGATGCCGGCGGCGCGAATTTCGCGTCGGTGCGCTGCGCCCTCGAGCGCGTCGGCGCGCGCGTCGCCCTCGCCCGCGATGCCGATGGCCTGCGCGGCGCCGAACGCATCGTGCTGCCCGGCGTCGGCGCCGCCGCGCCGGCCATGGCGCTGCTGCGCGAACGCGGCTTCGAGCACACGCTGCGCTCCGCGAGCGTGCCGCTGCTGGGCATCTGCCTCGGCATGCAGCTGTTGTTCGCCGCGTCGGCGGAAGGCGAGGTCGCGACACTGGGCGTGCTGCAGGGCCGGGTCGAGGCCTTGCCTCCCGCGCCGGGCGTGCGCGTGCCGCACATGGGCTGGAACGTCGTGTCGCCGACGCGCCCGTCGCCGCTGTTCGACGGCATCGCCGCCGGCACCCGGATGTATTTCGTGCACGGTTTCGGCGCGGCGCCTGGCGAGGACTGCGTGGCCGAGACCGTGCACGGCGCGCCGTTCGCCGCGGCCGTGCAGCGCGGCAACGTCCTCGGCGTGCAGTTCCACCCCGAACGTTCGGCCGCCGCGGGCGCGCGGCTGCTGGCCAACTTCCTGCGGATGGCCGCGGCATGAGCCTGGTCCTGTACCCCGCGATCGACGTGCGCGACGGCCGCGTCGTGCGCCTGCGCCAGGGCGACTACGCGCGCGAGACGCGCTACCCGGATGCGCCGGAGGCGCAGGCGGCGCGCTACGCCGCGCAGGGCGTCGGCTGGCTGCACCTGGTCGACCTCGATGGCGCGCGGGACGGAAATTACACGTTACTGCCGCTGCTGCCGGGGCTCGCCGCGACCGGCTTGCGCCTCCAGACCGGCGGCGGCATCCGCGATGCCGGC
>CAMLSB010000069.1 GCA_946482565.1 uncultured Lysobacteraceae bacterium
CGAAATAGACGCTGCGCGCCAGCCGCACGAAGTCCTCGTCGAACCGCTGCGCTTTTTCCTTGAGGCGGATGTCGTCCTCGATCACCCAGAGACGTTCGTTGACGGCCTTGAGCTGCGCACGCAATTCGACGATGTCCCCGCCCGCGGCCGGATGCGACATCCACGTCTTCTCCAGCGCCGACAGCTCGTTGCGCACGTTGGCCAGCTTGGCCGGATCGCTCATGCGCTCGGACTTGATCTGCAGGATCGCGATCTTGTCGAGGAGCTCACCGAAAGAGACGGGAACGAGGATTTCCGACATGGCGGCTTTGGACGAAGGGGGAAAGCGCGGAGTTTATCCGTCGCGTGTCGCGATGGCGCATGCGCCCATATGCAAACGGCGCCCGAAGGCGCCGATAGCATTCGGATTTCTGGCGGAGAGGGTGGGATTCGAACCCACGGTACGCTTACACGTACGCCTGATTTCGAGTCAGGTACATTCGACCACTCTGCCACCTCTCCGGTGGTCTTCCCCGCCGCCGCACGCCGCCTGCGGAAGGGCCGCAAATGATACGGGGCGCGGCCGCCAGCCACAAGCCACCGCAATCGACCGGGCGCCAGCGGTTGTGCCGAGGCCGCCCGGCCCCGATGATTGCGTTTTCCGTTGGAACCCCCGCCACGACGGCCGCATGATCGAGTTCGGACACCTGACCCACGTCGGCCTTCGGCGCGAGCTGAACGAGGACACCTATTACGGCGACAGCGACCTCGGCCTGTGGCTGGTGGCCGACGGCATGGGCGGCCACGAATACGGGGAAGTCGCCAGCGCCCTCGCCCGCGAGGCGATCGTGCGCGAGGTCCGCCAGGGCTCGCCGCTCGCGCAGGCGATCCGCATCGCCGACGAGGAGATCATCCGCGCCTCGCGCAAGCGCGGCGAGTCGCTGCCGATGGGCACCACCGTGGTCGCGGCCCGCGTCGCCGGGCGCCGCTTCGAAGTGGCCTGGGTCGGCGACAGCCGTGTCTACCTGTGGCGCGACGGCAAGCTGACCCAGCTCTCGCAGGACCACAGCTACGTGCAGGAACTGATCGGCCGCGGCGAGATCAGCGTCGAGCAGGCCCGCAGCCATCCGCACCGCAACGTCGTCACCCAGGCGCTGGGCGTCACCGATCCGCAGCAGCTCAACGTCGAAACGCTCTCGGGCGAACTCGACGCGGGCATGCAGCTGCTGTTGTGCAGCGACGGCCTCACCGAGGAAATCGACGATGCCCGCATCGCGCAGGCGCTCGCGCACCTGGACTGCAGCGCGCAGGAATGCGTGGACGAACTGGTGGCCGCCGCGCTCGATGGCGGCGGTTCCGACAACGTGACCGTGGTGCTGGTGCGGCAGGCCTAGCCCGCCGGCCGGTGTCGGCCGGTGTCGGCCGGCACGCAGGTTCAGGCCAGCGCGGCTTCCGCGATTTCCAGCCCGTCGCTTTCGGCCGCATCGGCCAGGCGATCCCAGACCGCGGCGCCGCCCGCCTTCTTCCGCAACTGCGCGAGCCGCGCGGCGTGCGCATCGAGATCGTCCGCCGAAGGCAGCACGCGCGGTCGCGCCTCGGTACCGCCCGGCGCCGGCGACAGCGACACCACCGCGGCGGCGGACGCATCGGACGCGAACGCATCGAAGCCGATCTCGCCCTGCCCCGACGTCAGCGCCAGGTAGGCCTCGGCGAGCAGTTGCGCGTCGAGCAGCGCGCCGTGCAGCTGGCGGTGCGAATTGTCCACGCCCAGGCGCCGGCACAACGCGTCGAGCGAATTGCGCTGGCCCGGGAAGCGCTGTCGCGCCAGGTCGAGCGAGTCCTCGACGCCGCAACGCTCGCGCAGAGGCGCATGGCCGCGCCCCAGGCGCGACAACTCGTTGTCGAGGAAGCCGAGGTCGAAGGCCGCGTTGTGGATCACCAGCTCTGCGCCGTCGATGAACGCGAGGAATTCCTCGACCACCTCGGCGAACTTCGGCTTGCCGGCGAGGAACTCGCGGGTCAGGCCGGTGACTTCCTGCGCGCCGGGCTCGAAGTCGCATTCCGGATCGAGATAACGCTGGAACGTGCGGCCGGTCGGCCGGCGTTCCACCAGTTCCACGCAGCCGATCTCGACGACGCGGTTGCCCTTTTCCCAGGACAGCCCGGTGGTTTCGGTATCGAGGACGATCTGGCGCATGCGTGCAGTCTACCGTCGCAGCGCGGGCGTCGCGAGGCGGGCGCCGCGGCTAGCGCCGGAACGCTTCGGCCTGCTCGCGCGCCAGCTGGTCGACGCGTTCGTTGTCGGGATCGCCACTATGGCCCTTCACCCAGCGCCAGTCGATGCGATGCCGCGCGCACGCGGCCTGCAGCCGTTCCCACAGGTCGCGGTTCTTCACGTCGCTGCCGCCGGACGTGCGCCAGTTGCGGCGGATCCAGCCCGGCAGCCATTCGGTGATGCCTTGGCGCACGTATTGCGAATCCGTGTGCAGGACGATCGTGCAGGGCTCGCTCAAGGCTTCGAGCGCCATGATCGCGGCCATCAACTCCATGCGGTTGTTGGTGGTCTGCGCTTCGCCGCCGGCGAGTTCGCGCTCGCGGCCGCGATAGCGCAGCAGCGCCGCCCAGCCGCCCGGCCCCGGATTGCCCAGGCATGCGCCATCGGTATGGATGCCGACTTCCTTGGATCCCTGCGTCGACGTCATGCCGCGGGCGCCCCCGCGCCGATGCGCAGCGGTGCGCGCGAGCGCACCGGCGTCAGCGGGACCAGCCGCTTCTGCGCGCGCAGGACCCAGGCGGCGCGCACGCCGGGGCCGTGTTGCACGGTGGCATCCGGCTCGGTGCCCCAGCGCGGGCCAAGGCCTTGCGAGACCGGATCGGGCGCGAGACCGGCCGCACGCAGGCGCCGCCGCCAGGGTTGCGGTTCCGACGCGCCCGGGCCGCCACCGCCCCAGCGCCAGCGCCAAGCGGAAAGCGGGTTCAGGCAGTACACCGAGAGCGCCGCGCCCGGGACCAGCACGCGCGCGCATTCGGACAGCAGCGCCGCGGTCTCCGGCCCCGACAGCGCCGGATGCTGGAGCACGATCGCGGCCACCGATTCGTTGGCCAGCGGCAGCGGCAGCGCGCAGCGCACCGGGCCGACCCAGGCCGCGCCCACGCGCCGCAGCGGCATTCCCGGCCCCGGGACGTCCGCGCAGGCGTCGGCGGCCGGCCCCAACCACAGCCAGGGCTGGCCGGGTCGCTCGCCCAGGCGGGCGCGCAGGTGCGGCCATTCGCTGTCGAGCAGGGCCTGGCCCGGGGCGGAAGCGAACCAGGCGTCGGGGGCGGGCCCCGGGAAGGCGCCGGGTTGACCGGTAGTGGAAGGGACGGGCATGGTCGCCATTCTAGGGGGGCCGCCCCACCCGGACGCCACATGCTGCTGCAGTCGCTGCCCGCCTTCGCCGACAACTACATCTGGAGCCTGCGGGAATCGCCGGCCGCCGCGCCGGTCGTGGTGGATCCGGGCGACGCGGCGCCGGTGCTGGCGATGGCGGACGCGACCGGCGTCGCCCCGGCTGCGCTGCTGCTGACCCACCACCACCCGGACCACGTCGGCGGCGCCGCGGAACTGCTGCGCCGGTGGCCGGGGCTGCCGGTATTCGCGCCGGTCGACGCGCGCATCGAGGTGCCGTGCACCCGCGTGGGCGATGGCGACATCGTCGACGTCGGTCCATGGCGCTTCGAGGTCCTCGCGGTCCCGGGCCACACGAGCAGCCACATCGCCTTCCACGGTCATGGGTTGCTGTTCTGCGGCGACACGCTCTTCAGCCTCGGCTGCGGGCGCCTGTTCGAGGGCACGCCCGCGCAGATGCTCGCGTCGCTCGACCGGCTGGCCGCGCTGCCGCCGCGGACGCAGGTCTGCTGCGGGCACGAATACACGGTCGCGAATGCGACCTTCGCCGCGGCGATCGAGCCTGGCAACGCGACGCTGCACCGGCGCGTCGCGGAAGCGCGCGCGCTGCGCGAGCGCAACGCTCCCACCCTGCCCGCGCTGCTGGCCGACGAGCTCGCCGCCAACCCGTTCCTGCGCGTGGACGTTCCGGCGGTGCGCGCCGCGGTCGTCGCGCGCCTGGGCCGCGTGCCGGCCGACCGCGTCGAAACCTTCTCGGAGCTCCGGCAATGGAAGGACGGCTTCGTCGCATGACGGGCAGCGCGCGCATTGCCTGGCTCGCACGTACGCTGTCGGTCGCATGCGTGCTGCTGCCCGCCGCGGCGAGCGCGCAGGACGCGCCGGACGCGAGCATCACGAACGCCGATCCACGGCCGACGACCGCGCCCGTCACTGCCTCGCCCATCGCCGCGACCGCGACGGCGGCCGCCGGCACGCGCAGCGGGCTCGAGATCTACGCCCGGTTCCGCGAAGGCCTCGCCGATCCGGATTGTCCCGTCGACAGCAGCAGCGAACGCTGGCGCCGCCATTTCGAGAAGGCGCCGCAGCGACTCGGCGAGAGCGACGACGACACGCTCGCACTGTTCGGCTACGTCGTCGATGCGCTGCGCGACGCGGACCTGCCCACCGAATACGCGCTGATCCCGTTCGTCGAGAGCGGCTACAAACCGGGGGCGCGCAGCGCGGGCGGACCTGCCGGCCTGTGGCAGATGGCGACGATCACCGCGCGCCACCACGGCGTGCCGATTCGCGCCGGCTACGACGGCCGCCTGTCGCCGGTGGAATCAACGCGCGCGGCGGTGCGTTACCTGAAGACGCTGCACGGCATGTTCGCCGGCGACTGGCGCCTGGCGGTGATGGCGTACAACGCCGGTGAGTATCGCGTGTTCGGCGCATTGCGCCGCGCGCACCAGGTCGCGCGCGACGCGGATCCGTCGAAGCTCACCAGCCTCTCCGGCATCACCCGCGCCTATGTGCGCAAGCTGCACGCGCTGTCGTGCCTGCTCGACCGCGCCGACGATCGCGAAGCCTGGCTGCAGGCGCTCGACCGGCCGATCCCGGTCCTCGAGGCGGTCGAACTGCCCGCAGGGCCGGTGGACCTCGCGCGTTGGGCGCGCAACGGGGACCGCGACGCGGCGATGGTGCGCCGCCTGAACCCGGCGCTCGCCGGCGGCCGCGTCGCGCGCGGGCACCGCACGCTGCGCGTGCTCGCGCCGCCCGCGATGGCGGACGATACGCCACCGGATGCCATCGCCGAAGCGCCCACGGGCGCCGCAAGTGGCCTCGCGCCCGCCACGCAGGCACACTAGCGCCTGTTTTCGCTTCCGACGGACGGCACCATGGGATTCCTGCAGGGCAAGCGCGCACTCGTCACCGGCATCGCCAGCCAGCGCTCGATCGCCACCGGCATCGCCGACGCATTGCACCGCGAAGGCGCCGAGCTGGCGCTGACCTACCAGAACGACAAGCTGAAGTCGCGCGTCGAGGACGCCGCGGCCGGATACGGCACCGACATCGTGCTGCCGCTGGACGTCGCCGACGACGCGCAGATCGACGCCTGCATGGCGCAGCTCGGCACGCGCTGGGCCGAAGGCTTCGACATCCTCGTCCACTGCATCGCCTTCGCCCCGCGCGAAGCGATCGAAGGCGACTTCCTCGACGGCATCACCCGCGAGAACTACCACATCGCCCACGACATCAGCGCCTACTCGCTGGCCGCGCTGGGCAAGGCGGCGCGCCCCCTGATGAAGGGCCGCAACGGCTCGGTCCTGACCCTGTCCTACCTGGGCGCGGAACGCGCGCTCGCCAACTACAACACCATGGGCGTGGCCAAGGCCTCGCTGGAAGCGACGGTGCGCTACATGGCGATGGCGCTCGGCCCGGAAGGCACGCGCGTCAACGCGATCTCGGCCGGCCCGATCCGCACGCTCGCGGCGTCCGGCGTCGCCAACTTCCGCAAGATGCTCCACCAGTTCGAGGCGGTCGCGCCGCTGCGCCGCGCGGTGACCATCGAGGACGTCGGCAACGCCGCCGCGTTCCTGTGCTCGGACCTCGCCCGCGGCATCACCGGCGAGATCACCTACGTGGACGCCGGCTACAACATCATGGGAATGAGCGGGATCGAGTGATCAAGGCCGGGTGACCGGGATCGACCGACCCCGGCCACGGCCCCGGCCCGCGGTGCGACGCGACCTTGCCTCGCGCCGCGCGACGCCTACATCCGGTCTTCGGCGACGTTGACCTGCATGCTGCGGCGCAGGCCGCGGATCATCTGCAACACCGATTCGTTCGCCATCGCCTGGCCCAGCTGCTGCTGGAGCTGCTGGCGCTGCGCCGGCGTGGATTCCTTCGGATCGCCCGGCACCACCGCGCGCACCTGGTAGATCGCGATGCGACCGTCGGCCAGCACCTTGCTGCCCACGGTGGTCTTGCCGGCGGCCGGGGCCGGGGCAGCGAAGATCGCCTGGTTCGCGGCCGGGTCCGGAATCGCCATGCCGCGCGGCATCGCCGGCATGCTGGTCGCCACCAGGCCGCGCGCGCCGACGGCCGCGTCGAACGCCTTGCCGCCGCGAACCTCCGCCACCAGCGCCTCGGCGGAAGCCTTGGCCGCCTTTGCCGCGCGGTCGTTGCGGATCGCGACGATCACCTGCGACGCGACCGCCGACAGCGGCTGCCGGTGCTCGGGGTCGTGGGCGACGACGCGGATCAGCACGCTGTGGTTCGGACCGATTTCGATCGGATCGCTCACGGTGCCATCCTGCACCAGCGCCTCGGAGAACGCGGCCCGCTGCACGGCCGGGTTCGATTCGATGCCGCCCGCGCCGACGGCCACGCTGCGCGCGAACGGCGCGGTACGCTGCACCGGCAGGTTCACGGCACGCGCCGCGGCGGCGAGCGACGTCGGGTTGCGGTAGACCTGGTCGACGAGCTTGCTGGTCAGGTCGTTGAAGAGGCGATCGCGGTCGGCGTCGCCCTGTTCCTTCTCCAGCTGCGCGCGCGCTTCCTCGAACGGCGTCTGCCGGCCGGCCTTCACTTCGCGCAGTTGCAGCACGTGCCAGCCGAACTCGGTCTGCACCGGCCCGACGATGTCGCCATCGTTCATCGCGAACAGCGCGTCCTCGAACGGCTTCACCATCATGCCCTTGGTGATCCAGCCGAGGTCGCCGCCGGCTTCCTTCGATCCGGTGTCGTCGGAATCCTTGCGCGCGAGCGCGGCGAAATCCGCGCCCGGGGCGCGCGCTTCCGCGGCGATGGCCTCGGCGCGCGCCTTGGCGGCGGCCTGCACGGCCGGGGTCGCGCCCTTGTCGACCTTGACCAGGATGTGCGACGCCAGGCGCTGCTCCGGCTCCTGGAAGCGGGCCTTTTCCTGCTCGTAGCGCTGCTTCAGCGCCGCGTCGGTCGCCGCGGGCACCGGGATCGCGCTGCCGTCGATGTCGACGTATTCGAGCGCGACCGTCTCCGGCGCCGTGTACTCGCCGGAATGCGCGTCGTACCAGCGCTGGATGTCGGCCGCGGACACCGCACCGGCATCGGGCGATGGCGCGGGCATGACCGCCACCGATACGTCGCGCTTCTCGCCGATCAGGCGCAGCACCGCGTCGACCTCGGCCGGCGTGGCGAAGCCGGTGGCCACGAGCTGGTCGGAAATCATGGTGCTCTGCAGGTTCTCGCGCAGGAGCTGCTGGAATTGCGTCGGCGTGCGGCGCGGCGACTGCGAGGCGAGCACCATCTGGTACTGCTGCGGATTGAACTTGCCGTCGACCTGGAACGCCGGGATCCCTTCGATCACGCGCCGCACCTGCGTGTCGCCGATGGCGATGCCGTCGCGCGCCGCCATCATCTTCAGCACGCGCTCGTCGACCATCGCGTCGACGATCCGGCGCTTGTTGTCCTTGGCTTCGAACTGGCGCGTGTCGAACGCGTCGCCCTGCGCCTGGCGCTGCGACTGGCGCTCCTGCTCGAAGCGCTGGCGGAACTCGTCCGCCCCGATCTCCTCGGACTGCCACAGCATGCTCGCGGGCCACCAGTGCGGGGCGCTCGCCCACCAGGCCGGCGGCGCCTCGACCTTCGCCACCCAGGTGGCGTTGCTCTGGTGCATGTACTGCTCCATGCCGAAGAACGCGAACGGGATGGTGAGCAGACCGAGCACGGTGCCGGCGATCCAGCCGGAGGTCTTGTCGCGGAGTTTCTGCAGCATGGAGTGGGCATTGGCCTGGAGCGTAGCCGCCCAGTCTACCCGCAACGCCGCGCGCGGAAAACGCATCGCCCGGGGGCGGCCCGCCCGGCCCGGCGCCCGGGGGGCCTGGAAAAGCGAAGGCCCGCATCGCTGCGGGCCTTGTGCCTGGAAAAGCGAAGGCCCGCATCGCTGCGGGCCTTGTGCCTGGAAAAGCGAAGGCCCGCATCGCTGCGGGCCTTGGCCTTCGATCTAGTGGCGGAGTGGACGGGACTCGAACCCGCGACCTCCGGCGTGACAGGCCAGCATTCTAACCAACTGAACTACCACTCCGCGGAGCCGCGCATCATACAGACCGTGGTCCTGACCCGCAAGCCTCGACTGGTGGGTGCTGAGGGTTTCGAACCCCCGACCCTCTCCGTGTAAAGGAGACGCT
>CAMLSB010000070.1 GCA_946482565.1 uncultured Lysobacteraceae bacterium
GAGCTTCGGCGGCCGCGGCCCGGGCCTTGCGCGGCGCGGGTTCGGGTGCCGCCTCGGCGCCACCGGCCGTGGCGGGTTCGTACTGCGCGCGGAACTTGGCCAGCAGCGGCAGCCCGAGTTCGCGCGCCAGCGCCTCGTTCGCGCTGGTGCCGTAGGCGAGGGCGACCGGCAGCACGCCGGCATCGCGCAGCGCCTCGACCAGGGCGCGCGCGGTCGCCAGCGGTGGCACCTGCGCCAGCCCGCCGAAGTCCAGCACCACCGCCGCGCGCTCGAACAGCTTCGGCGCGCGCGCCACGCGCTCGCGCATCTCGCCGGCGAGCTTGTCCACGTCGAGCGTGCGCACGCGCAGGTTGGCGATGCCGACCTGGCCGATCTTGAGTTCGCCCGCGGGCTCGTAATCCATGCCCGTCGCCGTGGCCATGCTCAGGTGCCCGTCGCGCGATGCGCGGTGTCGGCGTGGCCGGCGCTTGCGTGGCCGGCGCGTGCCTGGCCGGCGCGTGCCGGGTTGATCCATGGCACGTCGGGCAACTGCCCGCCGTAGGTGTCGTGCACCCACGCGTAGCTGCAGAGCTCCTTCATCAGCATCGCGGCGCGATGCGCCGGCTGCCCGTCGGCCGACGGCATCACGTGCTGGCCGACCTCGCGGAAGCCGAAGCTGCCATGGAACAGCAGCGCCGGATCGTTGCCGTCGTCGAGGAACACCTCGCAGGCCAGGCGCGGATGGCGAAGCTCGGCATGGCTCTGCACGTCGGCGTAGAACGCGCGGCCCACGCCGCCGCCGCGGCGGCGGCTGGCGACCACGATGCGGTCGATGTAGAAGAAATCCGGGTAGCGCTCGCCGAACCAGCGGAAGTTGCTGCTGTCGTGTTGCGAGGACGCGGCGAAACCGACCAGGAAGCCGGCCAGCGCGCCGTCGCGCTCGGCGATGCGGAAGTAGTCGGCGTCGGCGTGGAAGCGGCGGACCCGCGCCGCGTCCAGCGGCAGGATCGCGGGGCCGGCGGCGTTGTTGAGGGCAAGGACGGAATCCAGGTCGTGCTCGCGCACGTCGCGGATGACGATCGACATTCCCGGCTCCAGCTCACGAACAGCCGCGATTATCGCATGGCGGCAGCGCCCGGGGGACCGCGCCGGTCGGCCGCGGCGGCCCCGCGTCCAAGGCGGTTTTCGAATTGGACGGGACGGCAAGCCGCATCCAGCGGGCTTGCCGCGGCGTTCGATTCGGGCGACCGCCGACATGACCTTCGATGCACGCGGTGGCGAGGGCTTGCGCCTAAGATGGGCCATGTTCGCGCGCCTGGACCATACCCGCCTGTTGCGCTACGCCGGCCTGTTCACGTGGGGCGCGGTCGGGTTGTGGCTGTTGAACGTTCGGCTGGATCCGGAATCCATCGCCCTCGAGCCGGGCGAACCCCTGAGCGTGCGGGTCCTGCGATGGCTGGCGGCGTACCTGGTGTTCGGCGTCGTCTACTGGTGGATCACCCAATCGCTGGGCAGGCGCCGTCCCGTCCTCGCCGACCATGCGCTGTTGCTGGTGTTGACCGCGTGCGCGCTTGGCGTGAGCTATTTTTCCGGGACGGGACTGGGCAGCATCCTGCTGATGGTCGTGGCGGGGTTGTTGCCATGGCTGCTGCGTCCGGTAGCGGGCGTGGCCTGGCTGATCGCGAGCAACCTGGCGATCGTGCCCGTGTTCGTTGATGCGCTGGATTTCCCCCCGGTCATCGGGATCCTGCAGTCCCTGCTGTACGCGGGGTTCAGCGCCTTCGTGTTCGTGACGGCATTCGTCGCCCGGCAGCAGGCCGAGGCGCGCGAGGACCAGCGCCGGTTGAACGCGGAACTGCGCGCCACCCGCGCGTTGCTGGCGGAAAGCGCGCGGGTGAACGAGCGCACCCGCATCTCGCGCGAACTGCACGACCTGCTGGGCCACCATCTGACCGCGCTCAGCCTGAACCTGGAAGTGGCGGGACATCTCGTGCAGGGCGCCGCGCAGGAACACGTTAACCAGGCCCACACGCTGGCGCGCCTGCTGTTGAGCGACGTGCGCGAGGCGGTGAGCCGGCTGCGCACCGACGACGCCATCGACATGGCCGCGACGCTGCGTCCGCTCGCCGAGAACGCCGCGGGCCTGCGCATCGTCCTCGACCTGCCCGAACGCTTCCTGCTCGACGACGCCGAGCGCGCGCACGTGCTGCTGCGCTGCACGCAGGAAATCATCACCAACGCGCAGCGCCACGCGCAGGCCGTGGAATTGCGCCTGCGCTATCGTTTCGAGGGCCGTGCGGTGCGGGTGCTCGCCAGCGACGACGGTCGCGGCGCCGAAGCCCCCGCCGCGGGCAACGGCCTGCGCGGCATGCGCGAACGCCTAGCGGCCTATGGCGGCAGCGCCGCCATCTCCACCCACCCGGGCGCCGGCTTCGCGCTCGACCTGTACCTGCCCCTGGACGACCGGCCGCACGCGGCCGGGAACCACGCCCAACCCATGCATGCCCTGGCTGGAGAAGAGGAATGATCCGCATCTGCCTGGTCGACGACCAAACCCTGGTGCGCCAGGGCATCCGCTCCCTGCTCGCACTGGCCGAAGGCATGGAAGTCGTGGCCGAAGCCGCCGACGGCAAGCAGGCGGTGGAGGTGATCCCGCAGGCGAAGCCCGACGTGGTGCTGATGGACATGCGCATGCCGGTCATGTCCGGGCTCGAGGCGCTGCAGGCGCTGGCGCGCGCCGGGACGCTGCCGCCGACCATCATCCTGACCACCTTCGACGACGACCAGCTGGTGCTCGCCGGGCTCAAGGCGGGCGCCAAGGGTTACCTGCTGAAGGACGTCTCGCTGGAGCAGCTGGTGGGCGCCATCCAGGCGGTCGCCGGCGGGGGTTCGCTGGTCCAGCCGGCGGTGACCCAGCGCCTGCTCTCGGGCCTGGAGCACATGCGCAACGATTTCGTCAGCCTCGACCGCCCGGACCCGCTGACCGACCGCGAAACCGAGATCCTGCGGCTGATGGCCTCGGGCTTCTCCAACAAGGAGATCGCCAATTCGCTGGGCGTGGCCGAGGGCACGATCAAGAACCACGTGTCCAACATCCTGTCCAAGCTGGGCGTGCGCGACCGGACCCGGGCCGTGCTCAAGGCCTTCGAACTGCAGCTGGTCTGATCGGGCCGGTTCCACCAGCCTGGTGTAACCGGTCCCTTTTTGTGAGGGCGGGCGCTTCGCCGCCGCCGGCCTTCTTGCTACGATTGCCGGTCTGCGCCCCCGGACGGCCGGTCCGCGGGCACCCTGGAGAACCTGAATGACCCGTTTGCTCGAGATCCTGATTTCCCTGGCGATCGTCGTCGCGCTGTTCCTGCTGGTCGCGCTGGTGCTGCCGTCGCACCGCCACCTCGAGAAGCAGGTGGAGACGAACCGCAAGCTGACCATCGTGTACGACACGCTCAACAGCCTGCGCCGCTTCCCCGACTGGAATCCGCTGGTCCTGCGCGACCCGAAGATGCAGCTGCAGTTCTCCGGCCCGGCCTCCGGCGTCGGCGCGCGCATGGACTACACCTCGGACAAGCCGCAGCTTGGCCAGGGCAGCTGGGAAATCACCGCCACGCAGCCGCGTTCCAGCGTCACCTATGCGATCGTCAATCCGCAGCGCGGCCACGACAAGACCAGCGTCTTCACCCTGACGCCGACCGGTCGCGCCGGCCGCAACGTCGAGATCAGCCAGACGTACGACGTCAGCTATGGCTGGGACCTGCTGGGCCGCTACGCCGGCCTGTACGTGAGCCGCCACGTCGGCGACGACATGGACCTGGGCCTGCAGCGCCTGACCAACATGCTGGCGCAGGTGCCGAACACCGATTACGCGGTGCAGGGCAGCAAGCTCGCCGACCTGTCGTTCGTCGACCTGCCGGCCGAGGACCTGCTGGTGGTCAACGCCGGTTCGATCGAGCGCAACAACCTGAAGATCCAGGACGCGATGCGCGCGGACATGGAGTGGATCAAGCGCAGCATGGACGCCAACGGCCTCGTCGCCGCCGGCCCGATGCGCATCGTCTCCACCGAACTTGCGCGCGAGACCTACACCTTCGACGTGGTCGTGCCGGTGCGTCGCGCCGGTGCCGCTGCTGCCGCCGACACGGCGCCCGCGCCCGTCGCCGGCCAGGAAGGCGCGGCCGCCGCTGCCCCGGCGCGTGCGCCGGTTACCGCCGCCTCCGGCGCGCCGATGAGCGGCCTGAAGCTGCTCGGCCCGGTGAAGTACCAGCGTTCTGAAGCCGGCCGCTACGCGAGCGCGACCTACGTCGGCTACATGGCGGAACTCGAGACCGTGCGCAATGCGCTGCGCGCCTGGACGCTGACCCAGGGCGAGGAGCCCACCGGCCTGGCGTTCGAGGTCTACAAGCGCGGCATCGACCAGTCGTTCACCGCCAACGGCCAGTACGACATCTACTGGCCGGTCAAGAAGTAAGGCGATGCCACGTCACGCGCGCGGTTTCGACACCGAAGCCGCGCGCGACCACCTGGCCCGGCGCGATCGCCGGCTGGGCACGTGGATGAAGCGGATCGGGCCCATCGCGCCCGACCCGCGCTGGCGCAAGCCCTTCGATCCGGTCGACGCGCTGGCGCGCGCGATCCTTTACCAGCAGCTCAGCGGCAAGGCCGCGGCCACGATCGTCGGCCGCGTGGAAGCCGCCATCGCGAGCGACCGTTTCCACTGCGACACGCTGGCGCGCTGCGACGATGCGGCGATCCGCGCCTGCGGCGTCTCCGGCAACAAGCTGCTCGCGCTGCGCGACCTGGCGCGGCGCGAGGCGGCGGGGGAGATCCCCGACCTGCGCCGCATGTCGGTCATGGACAACGACGCGATCATCGAGGCGCTCGTGCCGATCCGCGGCATCGGCCGCTGGACCGTCGAGATGATGCTGATGTTCCGCCTCGGCCGACCCGACGTGCTGCCGGTGGACGACCTGGGCATCCGCAAGGGCGCGCAGGCCGTCGACAAGGCCGACGCCATGCCGACCCCGAAAGCGCTGGCCGAACGCGGCGAACGCTGGGGTCCGTACCGCACCTACGCCAGCCTCTACCTGTGGCGCATCGCCGATGAGGCCGGGCCGGCGAAGGCCGCGACCAAGCGCTCGCAGGACTGAGGCCCGAAAGCCCTGCGCCTTGGCCGGCCGAAGCTCCGGAGCGGTGAACGATCGTTGACTTTCATCTTCCCGCCCCCCAAAATTCGCGGCTCGCTCGCCTGCCCAGGTGGCGGAATTGGTAGACGCACTAGTTTCAGGTACTAGCGGGTAAAACCGTGGAGGTTCGAGTCCTCTCCTGGGCACCAAGCGAAACAGGAACCCCGCCATCGAGCGGGGTTTTTTGTTGGGCGATCAATGCCCCTGCGGACGGGGCCCGGTAGGAATGGGGCCGCGTCCCGCGCGCAGCGAAAGAAGGCTGGCGTACAGGCCCATCGCGCGCTTGTCGATTTCATTCCACTCAGCCGGACCCAGCCGCGGGAACGTCATGTACATGATCATCGACGCCTTCCCGTCACCCTGCAGGTAGGCGCGGCGCAGGTACGCGGCGCTGTCGAGGGCATTGGTGTTCCGGTAGCCCAGGGACAGCTGGTAGTCCGCGTACACGTTGCCGGCGACGGCGACCTGCGCGATCCGGACCATGCCCTCCACTTCGTCGCCCCGTTCCATCATGCGCCGGCCGAGCATGGCCTGAGCGGCCTGGTCGCCGTGCCCGGACGCGGATTCCAGTTCGTCCACCGACATCTGCTCGAGTTCCGCTTCGCGTTCCGGCGTCGGGAATCCGCGGGTTTTCAACCACGAGGCTTCCGCTGCGGACGACGCGCCCAGGTTCTCGGATTCGCACTGGATGGTTCGGCAGCGGTAGGCCTCCAGGAGTGCGTCTCGTTGCAGGCGCGCTTCGGCAGGGCCCGGTGCGCTTGCCGCTGGCCGTCGCGTTTGCCGGGTTTGCGGCCCCAGCGCGGCTGGCGCATCGCCCACGGGCGTGGCCGCCGCGGTTGGCGCTGGTCCGGATCGTTCGTGCCCGGGCTCCGGCGCGCGCTCCTGGTTGCAGGCGCTCAGCGCGGCCAGCAACGCGAGCACCGTCGCGCGCACGAGCCTTCTCGCGGTCAGCTTGTGGGCCATGCCTTTTCTTGCCGTGTCGGTGACATGCAAAGTCTACCCGCCGATTCACGGGGCCCGGCCGGAAGTGTTATCTGTCGGGGTGGAAGCGGTTGCAGGCGTCGCCGCACGTATTCCGGTGATGGAACCGGCCAGGAATCCTGCTAGGCTCGGCGCGTCACGGGCCACGGAACGGCCGCAGTCCGGCCGGGAATGCGATGACGCTGCAACGCACGCAGATCGAAGTCCTGCTCGAAGACCTGGAAGCGACGGCGTTGCGCCGGCATCGCGCGGATCCCGGCGACCCGACGCTTTCGCGCGATGTCGTGGAGCAGGCGCGCGCGCTGCTGCGTGTCGCGACGGTCGACCAGCACCTGCACATCTGCGATCACGCGCAACACCTGCTGCTTCGCCTCGGTGGCGACACCGAAGAAGAAGCGCGGCCCCGGCACGACGTCGGGCATGCAGTCGACTGGCATGCAGTCGACGGGCACGCAGTCGACGGGTACGCAGTCGACGGGCACGCGGTCGACGGGCACGCAGTCGACGACGGCATCCTGCGTGCGGTGCAGCCCACGCGTGACCGGGTGCCCGATCTCGGCATTCCGCTGGTCGACGATCCTTTCGACCTGGACGCGTATGTCCCGCGCGAACCTGCGGCTCCATCCTTGCCGGCGCGCATCCCCGCGCACACGCGGGCCCCGACGCCGGTGCGCATGCTGGCGGCACCACGCGCGGTGCAGGTGCTGGCGCCGCAACGCGCGCCCTCGGCCACGACCGCTGCCACGACCGCGCCCGACAGCTTCGCCGAACGCCGCGCCCGCGCCCACGAAGCCGACGGAGACGAATTGCGCCGCGGGCTGACCGCGCAGCAGCTGCAGACGCTGGACACCATGTCGCACTTCGGCTGGACGCTGCGCTTCGTGCGTCGTCCGCTGTTCCAGCCGCCGGTGCCGGTGGCTTTCGACCGCAACCGCGAGCGCTTCGTCGTGGTCGCGCCCGACGGCAGCATCGACGACGCGCCGGGGCTGCAGGTCCGCGACTGAGCGAGCGCTTCGCACGAGGCCTGCACGCGCGCGGTGTACCATCGCCGCGATGAAAAAGACCCCCAAGGGCGACCGCAAGGCGCCCGGCAAGACCGGCGGCGGCGCGCCGGGCGGAAAATCCCCCGGCAAATCCCCTGGCAAGCCAGGCGGAAAGCCCGCCGGCAAGCCCGGCCATCACCGGCAAGGTGGCGCACCGGAAGGCCGCAAGCCTGCCGGGAAGCGTGCGCTTCCGGGTTGGCTGCCGGATCCTGGCCTGGCCCGCGCCATGGGCGGCGGCGGCGCCCGCACCGCGCCCGCCGTGGCGCCCACGGCCGATCCGGAGGCTGCGCGCGAGGCGACGCGCTATGCCGAGCCGATCGCCAGCCGCGAAATGATCCTGCAGGTGCTCGCCGCGCAGGACGGGCCGATGGATGCGCAGGCGCTGGCGGAGAAGCTCGCGCTCACCGCGCCGGACCGCTTCGATGCGCTCGGCAAGCGCCTGTCGGCGATGCTGCGCGATGGCCAGTTGCTGCAGAACCGCCGCGGCGGCTTCGTGCCCGCGGGCCGCAACCAGAACCTGATCGCCGGCACGGTGATCGCCAATCCCGACGGTTTCGGCTTCCTGCGCCCGGAAAGCGGCGAGGGCGACGACCTGTTCCTGCCGCCCTACGAGATGCGCAAGGCATTGCATGGCGACCGCGTGCTCGCCAGCGTCACCGGCGTGGATCGCCGCGGCCGCCGCGAGGGCGCGATCGTCGAGGTCCTCGAGCATCGGCTCAACCGCCTGATCGGGCGCTTCATCGTCGAGGCGGGCATCAGCTACGTCGAACCCGACGACCGCCGCATCCAGCGCAACGTGATGATCCCGCCGGGCGAAGGCCGCGACGCGAAGCCGGGCCAGCTGGTCGTCGCCGAGATCGTGCAGGCGCCGGACGCGCGCAGGCCGCCGATCGGGCGCGTGCTCGCGGTGCTCGGCGACAAGCTCACCGCATCGCTCTCGGTGGAAGCCGCGATCCACGGCCACGAAATCCCGCACGAATTCCCGCCGGAAGTACTGGCGCAGGCCACCGCCGTGCCGCTGGAAGTGCAGGACGCCGACATCCGCGGCCGCGTCGACCTGCGCAAGGTGCCGCTCGTCACCATCGACGGCGAGGACGCCAAGGATTTCGACGACGCGGTCTGGTGCGAACCGAACCGCGACGGCTTCCGCCTGATCGTCGCGATCGCGGACGTCTCGCATTACGTGCGGCCCGGCACGCCGCTCGACGACGAGGCGCAGAAGCGCGCGACGTCGGTGTATTTCCCGGGCTTCGTGGTGCCGATGCTGCCGGAGACGCTGTCCAACGGCATCTGCTCGCTGA
>CAMLSB010000071.1 GCA_946482565.1 uncultured Lysobacteraceae bacterium
GTGCGCAGCTTGTGCCACACGCCCGACAGCGTGAGGATGCCGTTCATCGCGCCGCCCCACGACGGCGCCAGCAGGATGACCGAGAACACCATGCCCACCGACTGCGCCCAGTCGGGCAGCGCGGTGTAGTGCAGGTGGTGCGGGCCGGCCCACATGTAGATCGAGATCAGTGCCCAGAAGTGCACGATCGACAGCCGGTACGAATAGATCGGCCGCTGCGCCTGCTTTGGCACGAAGTAATACATCATGGCCAGGTAGCCGACGGTCAGCAGGAACGCGACCGCGTTGTGGCCGTACCACCACTGCGCCATCGCGTCGACGGCGCCGCTATAGACTGGATACGACTTCCACAGCCCGGCCGGGATCGCCAGGTTGTTGACGATGTGCAGCAGGCCCACCGCGATCACGTACGCACCGTAGAACCAGTTGGCCACGTAGATGTGCTTGACGCGGCGCTTCGCGATCGTGCCGAAGAACAGCCAGCCGTAGGCGACCCAGACGACCGCGATCAGCAGGTCCAGCGGCCACTCGAGTTCCGCGTATTCCTTGCCCTGGGTGATGCCCAGCGGCAGCGTGATCACGGCGCCGACCATCGCCGCCTGCCAGCCCCAGAACACGAATTGCGCAAGCCGGTCCGAGATCAGCCGCACATGGCAGGTGCGCTGGACGACGTACAGCGAGGTCGCGAACAGCACCGAACCGCCGAAGGCGAAGATCACGCCGTTGGTGTGCAGCGGGCGCAGCCGGCTGTAGGTCAGCCACGGGGTGTCGAAATTCAGCGCCGGCCAGTACAGCTGCGCCGCGATGAACACGCCCACCGCCATGCCGACGATGCCCCAGAACACGGTCGCGACCGCGAACTGGGCCACGACCCGGTCGTTGTAGGTGCCCGCGTGCGATGGCGTCGCGGGCGCAGGCGCGGCATTGCCGGCGGGCATCGCCGCCGGAGTCGGGTCGTTCATCGGGAATCCCCAGGTTTTCGCGCGGCATTGTCCCCACCACGGCGGTGGGGTCAATTGACCTGGATCAACCCGGGGCCATTCGTACAGGTCCCGTTACGATTGGGCTCCGCGGTAACGGCAACCGGAGGTGCAGGTTTCGTGCACCACGATTTCCGAAAGCAGCGGAACCGCGGGCTTGAGTTGCTCCCAGATCCACTCGGCAAGGCGCTCGCTGGTGGGATTTTCCAGCCCCTCGATGTCGTTCAGGTAGTGGTGGTCGAGCCGCGCGTGGATTGGCGCGAACGCGGCCTTGAGGTCGGCGAAATCCATCACCCAGCCGCTTTCGGCGCCCGGTTCGCCGGAAACACGCAATTCCACCTGGAACGAGTGGCCATGCAGGCGCGCGCACTTGTGTCCCGCCGGCACGTTGGGCAGGCGGTGCGCGGCCTCGAGGGTGAAGCGCTTGAAGATCTCCATGACGCCATTCTAGCGCCGCCTTCACGCGGTCCTTCCACTTGCCGTCCTTTCATTGACGCCATGAATGAACCTTCGCCACGTGCACGCCGCATCGTCACGGAATTGACCGATGCCTTGCCCCAGGCGCTCGGCACGGCGCTGGATGCCCTCCTCCTGGAACTGGACGCGGAGTACGCGCGGCGCATCGCGCAGGCCGCGACCGGTGCCGCGCGCGATGGCTGGGTCGAATCGCGGCGGCGGCTGGCGGAGGGACGCGCGGTGTTCGCCGCGGCATTCTTCGAGGGATTGCGCCGCGAGTCGCTGGCGCTGCTGGATCCCCGCGCCCCGCAACCCGCTTCCCTGGAAGGCGCCGCGCCGCCCGCGCAGCGGCGTCTCACGCTGGTGGACGAAGACGTGCTCGACGAGGAAGGCACGCTCGGCGCGATCGCGACGCGGCACGAGCACCGTGCCAGCCTGTCGCTGCTGCTGCTCGGGCAGCGCTTCGGCGTGATGCTCGGGCGGCCGCCGCAGGACGCGGCGTCGCTGCCGGTCGGCCCGCAGGCCTTCGGGCGCGCGCTAGCCGGTGCCGCGCGGCGCGCGGGGCTGTCGCTGGACGCGCGCATCGCGCTGTATGGCGTGTACGACCGCGGCTTCATGCGCCAGTACCCGGAAGTCGTCGAAACCATGGACGCGCGCATCGATCGCGCCGGCGTGCTGCCGGGTCTCGCCTTCGTGCCGTTGCGTCCGCGCGACGTGCCGGGCCACGCCGGGCGCGGCATGGCGAACGAAACCGCTTCGCAGGCGGTCGCGGGCGCGGAAGGCGCCACGCCCGCGACCGCCGAGGCAGTGCGCGTAGTGAACGAAGCCGTGGCGCAACTGCGCCAGGTCGGCCGTGTCCCCGAGTCCATGGCGATCGAACGGCGCGAGACCATCGCCGCGATGACGCGCTTCCTGCTGCGGCACGGCCCCGGTTCGGCGGAGTGGAAGGCGTGCGTGGACACCGCGCGCTCGGTGCTCGAGGCCGCTGCGCGCCAGCAGCCGCCACCGCCGGAAGCGCGCGCATGGATCGAGGGCGCGCTGCGTTCGGTCGGCTATGGCGCGGATGACGCGCGCCGGCTGGCCGAGGGCCTCACCAGCATGGACGGCGCGCCGGTGTCGCTCGCCCCGGTGTCGGGCAACACGCGCAGCGCACGCGAACAGCGCTGCCGCGAGCGGCTCGCCACGCTGTCCATCGGCACGCAGATCGGATTCTCGGCGCGGGAGGGACTGTTGCGCGCGCGCCTGCGCTACTTCTATCCCGAACCCGGCCTGTTGTTGCTGGCCACGGAGGGCGACGGGCAGGAAGCGCTGTACGAGATCGATGTCGTTGCCCGGCAGATGGCCGAGGGCCAGGCCTGGGTGATCCGCAGCCGTCCCGCCGAAGTGGCCGGGGCGGGGGCTCCCGGCAAGGGTGCGGACCCGCAGGCGCTATACCCCGGGAGCGAGGCATGAACGTGCCCGCGGCTGCCTCGCACGAAGCTCGGCGCAGCACGCGCCACGCGCCCGACTCGCCGACCCCGGTCGTGGATTCGATGGGCGAGCGCGTGCTCGGCTTCGCCATGGACCTGTCGGCCGGCGGCATGAAGTTGCTCGCGTCCGCGCCGCTGGTGGACAGCGCGCTTTACCAGGTGCATTTCGCCCTCGACCTGCCCGGCGAAGGCCGGATCCCGCTGGAGGCGGGCATGCAGGTGGTGAACCAGCGCCGTTCGGCCGAAGGCAACGTCGTCGGGCTGCGCTTCATCCACATGCAGGGGGCGCACTCGCAGCGGTTGGGCCGCTGGCTGCGTGCCCGCGGTTCCGACGGCCGACACTGAACACGGGTCGGCCGCGGGCGGCCGGATCCCGCGCCGGACGGCGTTGTGCCGTGTGAGAATGCGCAGGTGGACCGGGCGCCGCCCGGGGAGCAGAACGTGCAGGGGATTCCGCTCCGCTCCGGCGAAATCGTCGGGCAGCTGCTCGCGCGGCTGCCCGAGTTGCTGGGCGAAGACATCGCTGAACTGTTGCAGCGCCTGGAAGAGGCGCTGTCGTCGTCGGCTGCGAACCTGTTCGACCAGCCGCCGTGTTGCCGCGATTCGATGCGCGCGCTGCTGTACAAGCGCGCGCACGCGCTTCCGGCGCTGCTGGAATCGTTGCGCCAGGAATGCGAAGCGCTCGCGGCCGCGCCGCGCGGCAGCGGCCCGGATGCCGTCGTGCCCGGCCGGCCGGTGGTGCTGCGGCTGCAGGAAGCGGACAGCGTGGACGAGGAAGCCGCGCTCGCATCGATCGCGCGCCGGCACGCATCGCGCGCGAGCTTCCCGCTGCTGCTGCTCGGCCAGCGTTTCGGCGTGCTGTTCGCGCGCCCCGCGATGGATGCGGAACTGCTGCCGGTCGGGCCGCGCGCGTTCTGCCGCGCGCTCTGCGACGCCGCCACGCACATCGGCCTGTGCGCGCACACGCGCATGGCGCTGTATCGCCTCTACGACGTCGATTTCATGGACCAGTACCCGCGTTTCGCCGAAGCGTTCGATGCGCTGGTGGATGAAGCCGGCATCCTGCCCGGGCTCGCCTACGTGCCGCTGCGCCGCAACGCGACGCCGGTCGCGACCGCGGTCGCGCAGGCCTCGGAGCAGGATGCGCTGCAATCGGTGAACCGTGCCGCGGAAGCGCTGGCGCCGAACGAAGCCTTGCCGGCGCGCATGCAGGGCGAGCGCCAGGAAGCGATCTTCGCGATGGCGCGCTACCTGTTGCGCCACGGACGCGACTCGACCCAGTGGAGCGAATGCATCGGCGTCGCCGATGCGCTGCTCGATGCCGCGCGCATCGGCAACGAAGCGCCGGAAGACGTCGAACGCTGGCTGCGCCGTGCGATCGGCGCTGTCGGTTACGCCGAGAACGACGCGGGCCGGCTCGCGGCCGGCCTGACCACGCGCGCTGCTCCAGCGGATGATGGCGCCGGCGCCCGCGATGGTGGCGGCTACGGTGGCAACGACGGATCGTTCGGCGGCAACGACGGCGCAACCGACGCAATCGGCGGCCCCGGCGCCCCGGCACGCGATGCTGCGACACCCGCATCGCGCGCGCCCGGCCGCGGCGTCCGCGAGCAGCGCTGCTTCGACCGCCTGTTGCTGCTCGACCCGGGCGCGATGCTCGGCTTCTCCGCCGGCGACGGCACGTTCCTGCACCTGTGCGTGAACGAGCACCTGCACGATCCCGCGCGCATGCTCCTCGCCTCGCCGGAAGACAAGCGCGAGATCGTGTTCGAAGTGGACATGCTCGCGCGCCTGGTCGCCTCCGGCCAGGCGTGGGTGATGCGCGCGCCGGTCGCCGACGCCCCGGGCGCAATCGCATCGACCGGCACGGGAGTCCTGCCATGAGCGCCGACCTCGGCCGCGAAGCGCGCCGCAGCCGCCGGCAGCGCCTGCCCGGCAGCCCGCCGGTGCGCGACCTGCTCGCCGATCGCGTGCTGGGCCGCGCACTCGACATGTCCGCCGGCGGCCTCAAGCTGCTGCTCGCCGAACCGCTGGTGGAAGACACGCTTTACCAGGTGGGATTCGAACTCGACATGGGCGACGGCCGGCGCGTGCCGATCGTCGCCGGCATCCAGGTGCTCGACTCGCGCCTCGACGAACACGGCCTGCTCTGCACTGGCGCGCGCTTCATCCACCTCGAGGGCGCGCATGCGCGCCAGCTCGTGCAGTGGCTGCGCGTGCAGGCGGAAGCGGAATAGGCGCCGCGGACCAGGAAAAGCGGGAAGTGGTGGCTATGGGTGGACTCGAACCACCGACCCCAGCATTATGAGTGCTGTGCTCTAACCGGCTGAGCTACATAGCCATGAAGCAGCGGGCGGCCCCTCGGGCTTGCCCAGCCGGCCCTTGCGGCGCGGCGAACCCGCAATTTTCCACGCATGGCGGCTTGCCGTCAATTCGGTGACCCGCGGGCAGCACCCCCGCTTGTGACGGCCGCGACCCCGTGGCAGAGTCGGTCGCAGTGCATTTCCTGGAGTCCGCATCGTGATCGATCCGGACGGTTATCGCCCCAACGTGGGCATCGTGCTCATGCACCCGGACGGCCGGGTGTTCTGGGCCAGGCGCGTGCGTCGCGACGGCTGGCAGTTCCCGCAGGGCGGGATGAACACCGACGAGACGCCGCTGGAAGCCATGTACCGCGAACTGCAGGAGGAGACCGGCCTGCTGCCCGAACACGTGGCCGTGCTCGGCGTGACCCCCGGTTGGCTGCGCTACCAGCTGCCGCACCGGGCCGTGCGCCGGCAGGACAGGATCGTCTGCATCGGACAGAAGCAGGTCTGGTTCCTGCTGCAGTTCACCGGCACCGAGGCCGACCTGCGGCTGGACGCCACCGACAAGCCCGAGTTCGACGACTGGCGCTGGGTGGATTTCTGGTACCCGATGCAGCACGTGGTGGTGTTCAAGCGCCGGGTCTATGCCAGCGCCTTGCGCCACCTGGCACCGTTCGCCCGCCAGGTCGCCGGCGCCGAGGCGGTGCCCCCGGCCACGCCGGACACGCGATGGCAGGCGCGGCGGGCCGGCCGGCGCCGTGGCCGGGCCATCGGCGGCGCGCCCACGCCCGCACAGGATTGACAATCATTCGCATTTGGGCGGACAATTCCGGCCAGTTCCCTCGAGCCGCCGGCCCCCGCCCATGTACGTCTGCCTCTGCAATGGCGTCACCGACAGCGCGATCCGCGAAGTCGCGGCCGCCGGCTGCCGCACGCTGCCGGAACTGACCATGCGCACCGGCTGCGGCGCCACCTGCGGCAGCTGCCTGGACATGGCGCAGCAGATCCTCGACGAAGTCCACGCCGCGCGTGCGCTCGACGTGCCGGTGCTCGACCACGGCCTGTCGCGAGCCGCCTGATCCGCGCGTCCGCGCGCATCCCGTCGCGAATGCACTCGATTCCCGTTCCGGCGCCGCCGACGCGAAGGCGATAGCATCGGCGCATCCGCAGTACGAGGAGCGATCCCATGAAGGGCGACCCCAAGGTCATCGAGCATCTGAACAAGGCGCTCTACAACGAGCTCATCGCGATCAACCAGTATTTCCTGCACGCGAAGATGCTGAAGAACTGGGGCCTCAAGGAACTCGCCGAGCACGAGCACCACGAGTCGATCGACGAGATGAAGCATGCGGACAAGCTGTCCGAGCGCATCCTGTTCCTCGACGGGCTGCCGAATTTCCAGAACCTGGGCAAGCTGCGCATCGGCGAGAATCCGGTGGAGCTGCTCAAGGCCGACCTCGCGCTGGAGATGGAGGCGTTGCCGACGCTGCGCGAGGCCATCGCGTACTGCGAGCAGGTCGCCGACTTCACCAGCCGCAAGCTGTTCGCCGACATCCTCGAATCCGAGGAAGAACACATCGACTGGATCGAGACGCAGCTCGGCCTGATCGCGCGCCTGGGCGAGCAGAACTACCTGCAGACCAAGGTCGAGGACTGATCGCGGCACGCGCCGCGCGCCGCGCCTAGGCGCGTGGCCGCAACCGCGCGCGCACCCAGCGCCACAGCCACCACGTGCCCGCCGCCAGCAGCGTCGTGCCGGCGACGGCGATGCCGAGCGCCAGCCACGGATGGGCGAACGCGAGCGCGAGGCCCGTCACCACCACCGCGTCCTCGCCGAACGAGGCGGTCCAGTTGCTGACTGGTTCCGGCGACACGTTCAGCGCCGCGCGCGTGCCCGACTTCAACAGGTGGCTGGCCAATGCCGTCCCGGCGCCCGCCGCGAGCATGCCCGCGCCGAGATGGCCGTCCGGCGACAGCGTCGCCGCGGCCAGGAACGCGCCGGCGGGCACGCGCAGCAGCGTGTGCAGCAGGTCCCAGGCCGAATCCACGCCCGGGATCTTGTCGGTGAAGAATTCCACCAGCGCGAGCACGCCGGAAACCCCGATCACCCACGGCGACGTCGCGACGTCCAGCGCGGGCGGCAGGTCGAGCCAGCCGAACCAGCCGGCGACGCCGATGCCGAACACGGTGAGGTAGACGCGCAGGCCGGCCAGCCAGGCCAGAAGGATCCCGGCGGCGAACAACTGGGCGTGGGTCATGGCGCGTGCTCCCTTCGTCGGCGCCCGCATGCTATACCGGCCGGCATGGACGAAACGCCAACCCCGTCCGTGGATCCCGCCGGCGCGCCCGCGCCGCAACCCCTGCCGCCGCCCGCGCCGGACGCAAGTGCGGCGCATGCGCACGGCCACGGGCTCGCGTATTCGCTGCTCGCGGTGTTCCTCGCCGCGCTCGCCTTCGGTGGGTGGGGCTTGTGGACCGTGTTCGCGCCGCGCCCCGGCGACGCACGCGTGCAGCTCGCGGCGCAGGCCGCGCGCATTGCCGCGCTCCAGCAGCAGGCGACGACGCTCGCGCGTTCCGACCAGGTCAGCCGCGAAGCCAACCGCGACCTGCAGGGCACGCTCGCCGAACGCGACGAGGAAATCGCGGGCCTGCGCGCCGACGTCGCCTTCTACGAGCGCTTCGTCGGCAGCACCGCGCAACGCCACGGCCTGGCGGTGCACCAGCTGCACATGGAAGGGCAGCCGGGCGGCGCCTGGCATTTCGTCGCCACGCTCACCCAGAACGTGAATCGCGGCGCGGTCAACGACGGTCGGCTGACCTTGGCGCTCGAGGGCAGCCGTGGCGGGCGCATGGAGAAGCTGCAGTGGGAGGCGCTGCGGCAGCAGGCGGACGCGCCGGGCATCGACTATTCGTTCAAGTATTTCCAGCAGGTGCAGGGCGACGTGATGGTGCCGGCCGGCCTGCAGCCGGTACGGGTGGTGGTGCGGCTCGCGCCGGCCCACGGCGAGCCCGTGGAACAGTCCTTCACATGGGCCGAGGCGACCGCCGATCCGGCGCCCTGATATCCTGTGCGCATGCAAACCCCCGCCGCCGACAGCGTCGCGCCCGGCTACCAGTCGCTGCAGCGCCCGCTGGAATTCACCCATGCCGCGGCCGCGAAGGTCCGCGAGCTCATCGCCGAGGAAGGCAATCCGGCGCTGAAGCTGCGCGTCTACATCCAGGGCGGCGGCTGCTCGGGCTTCCAGTACGGTTTCGAGTTCGACGAGC
>CAMLSB010000072.1 GCA_946482565.1 uncultured Lysobacteraceae bacterium
TGCAGAACGTCGACAACGTGTTCGACCTGGTGTGGACGCACGGGCCGGACGGCGCACCGATCACCTACCGCGACGTATACCACCAGAACGAAGTCGAGCAGAGCGTCTACAACTTCGAACATGCCGACGTCGCCGAACTCTTCCACCGCTTCGACGCCTGCGAAGCCGAAGCGCTGCGCCTGGTCGAGATCGGGCTGCCGCTGCCGGCGTACGAGCAGGTGATGAAGGCCTCGCACAGCTTCAACCTGCTCGACGCGCGCCGCGCGATCTCGGTGACCGAACGCCAGCGCTACATCCTGCGCGTGCGCAAGCTGTCGCAGGCGGTGGCCGAGGCGTACTTCGCGCAGCGCGAGAAGCTCGGCTTCCCGGGCCTGCGCGGCGCGGCCGCGGAGGGCGCGCGATGAACGCCGCTTCCGTTGCGATGCAGCCGCTGCTGGTCGAGATCGGCACCGAGGAACTGCCGGTCGGCGCGCTGCCGGGGCTGGCGCAGGCGCTGTTCGACGGCGTGATCGACGGGCTCGCCAAGCGCGGCATCGCGTTCGAGCGCGGCGAAGCAAAGCCGCTGTACACGCCGCGGCGCCTCGCCGTGGTGCTGCCGGGGGTCGCGGTCGAGCAGCCGGAGCAGCATTCGGAAGTGCTCGGCCCGTACGTGAACATCGCGCTCGATGCCGACGGGAAGCCGACGAAGGCGCTCGAGGGTTTCGCCGCGAAGGCCGGCGTGCGCTGGACGGCGCTGGAACGCACCAGCGACGCGAAGGGCGAGCGCTTCGTGCATCGCGCGACCACGCCGGGCTCGGCGACCGCCGCGCTGCTGCCGGACATCGTGCGGGAGGCCGTCGCCGCGATGCCGATTCCCAAGCCGATGCGCTGGGGCGCCCGCAGCGACGGGTTCGCGCGTCCGGTGCACTGGTTCGTGTTGCTGCTCGGCGATGACGTCGTGGATGGCGAGCTGTTCGGCCTGCGCGCGGGCCGCACCAGCCGCGGCCACCGCTTCATGTCGGCGAGCCACGTGTCCATCGGCTCGCCGGGCGAATACGTCGACCTGCTGCGCAGCGCGCGCGTGCTCGTGGATCCGGCCGAGCGCCGCGAGCGCATCGTGCGCGAAGTCGGGATCGCGGCGGAGTCCGCCGGCGGCGTCGCCCGCATCGACGAAGGCAATCTCGCCCAGGTCGAGTGCCTGGTCGAATGGCCGAGCGCGATCCTGTGCGGCTTCGAGCGCGAGTTCCTCGCGGTGCCGCAGGAAGCGCTGGTCGCCACCATGGAAACGAACCAGAAATTCTTCCCGGTGCTCGACGACGCGGGCCGGCTGACGGAGCATTTCGTCGGCGTCGCCAACATCGCGTCGAAGGATCCTTCCGAGGTGCGCAAGGGCTACGAGCGCGTGATCCGCCCGCGCTTCGCCGATGCGCGCTTCTTCTTCGACGAGGACCTGAAGCAGGGCCTGGCGTCGATGAACGAGGGCCTGAAGACCGTGACCTACCAGGCGAAGCTGGGCAGCGTGGCCGACAAGGTCGCGCGCGTCGCGTCGCTCGCCGGAACCGTGGCCACTGGCGCGGGCGTGGATGCGGCGATCGCGCGCCGCGCCGCGGAGCTGTCGAAGGCGGACCTGCAATCGCGCCTGGTCAACGAGTTTCCCGAGCTTCAGGGCATCGCCGGCCGTTATTACGCGCGCGCCGCGGGCGAGCCGGCCGAGGTCGCGAATGCGATCGACGAAGCCTACCAGCCGCGCTTCGCCCGCGACGACATCGCGCTGTCGCCGATGGGCAAGGTGCTGGCGATCGCCGAGCGGCTCGACACGCTCGCGGGTGGTTTCGCCGCCGGGCTGAAGCCGACCGGCAACAAGGATCCTTTCGCGCTGCGCCGCAATGCGCTGGCGCTGGCGCGCACGATCATCGAAAGCGGGCTCGAACTCGACCTCGACGCGCTGCTGGCGAAGGCGCGCGATGGCGTCGGCGCAGTGGCCATCGGCAAGGAGCCTGCCGCACCCGCGAATGCCGGCGAGCTGCGCGACTTCATCTTCGACCGGCTGCGCGGCTATTACGCCGACAAGGGCGTGCCGTCGCAGCATTTCGCCGCGGTGCTTGCGGTCGCGGGCGGGTCGCTCGCCGATTTCGACCGCCGCATCGATGCGATCGGCGAGTTCGCGACGCTGCCGGAAGCCGAGGCGCTGGCCGCGGCCGACAAGCGCATCCGCAACATCCTCAAGAAGGCGGAAGGCGCGATCCCGTCGGCGGTGGATCCGTCGCTGCTGCGCGAACCCGCCGAATCGGCGCTGGCCGAAGCGGTCGAGGCCGCGTACGGCGACACCGGTCCTGCACTGGCACAGGGCGACTACATGGCCGTGCTCGGTCGGCTGGCGCGGCTGCGGCCCCAGGTCGACGCGTTCTTCGAACAGGTGATGGTGAACGTGGACGACCCGGCCGTGCGCGGCAACCGCCTCGCGCTGCTGCAGCGCCTCGCGGGCCGGCTGGGCAGCGTCGCCGCGATCGAGCACCTCTCGACCTGACCCGTAGAGCCATGGTCGGCTCCGGGGCGCGCATGTAGAGCCGACCATGGGTCGGCTCTACATGGTTGGCGGGGCGGTTATGCTGCGGGCATGCGCCCGGCCCCCCACCCGTTCGCCGCCATCGCCGTCGCCCTCTCCCTGGTCGCCACCGGCGCGGCGCGGGCGGCGATCGTGCAGCGCGTGGAGATCGTCGGCCTCGACGAGGCGATGACGCAGAACGTGCGGCTGTCGCTGTCGCTGGTCGACGCGATCGGCAAGGACGTCTCCGGCCGGCGCATGTCCTACCTCGTGCGCGAAGCCGAAGGCGAGACGCGCGAGGCGCTGGCGCCATTCGGCTATTACTCGCCGGTGGTCGAAGTGCAGCGTGACCGCGACGATGGCGTCGTCACGATCACCGTCGACCCCGGCGAGCCCGTGCGCGTGCGCAATTTCCACGTCGCCATCGATGGCGAGGCGGCGAACGACCGCTACATGCGCGAGGAGCTCGACGCGTTCGCGCCGAAGCCGGGCGCGATCTTCGACAGCCCGCTGTACGACGCCAGCAAGACGCGCATCACGCGCCGCCTCGCCGAGCGCGGCTACTTCGATGCGGCATTGGCCGGGCACAAGGTGGAAGTGACGCGCGCCGACCATGCCGCCGACATCGACCTGCGCTGGACCAGCGGCAATCGTTTCGCCATGGGCCCGGTCACGTTCGTGCAGGCACCGACGCAACCGATCGACCCGCGCCTGTTCGACAAGCTCGTGTACTGGGAGGAAGGCAGCTACTACCACCAGGGCAAGCTCGACCGGCTGCGCGGCGCGCTCGCCGACCTCGACTACTTCAGCGGCATCGACATCGAGGCCAGGCCCGCGGATGCGGTCCAGGTGCAGCCGGACGACGACAAGCGCGTGCCGGTGACGGTGACGCTCACCCCGGCGAAGCGCAGCATCTACACCTACGGCCTGAGCTACGGCACCGAAAGCGGCGCTGGCGCGCGCCTGGGCCTGGAGCGCCGTTATCTCAACCGGCGCGGCCACAAGGCGCTGGCGCAGGTGGACTGGGCGCAGAAGCGCAAGACGCTGACGCTGCAATACCGCATCCCCGCGTTCGCCTGGCTCGACGGCTGGTACACCGCCAGCCTGCAGTTCGCCGACGAGCAGACCGACTACATCGACAGCCGCCGCGCCGAACTCGTGGGCAGCCGCAGCGGGCAGGTCAACGACAAGCTGACGGTGAACGCGTCGTTGCACGCCTTGCGCGAGCGCTGGGCCTACGCGCTGGCCGACGCCGGCGGCGCGGCGGCCGTGGTGGACTACCGCTACGCAAGTTTCCTGTTCCCGGCCTTGAACGCGCAGTACGTGGACGTGGACGACCGCGTGTTCCCGCGCCGCGGCGGAGCGCTCAACGTCGAACTCCGCGGCGGCCTGAAGGGCGCCGGTTCGGACGCCGACTTCACGCAGCTGCACGCGACGGCGAACTGGTTCCTCGGCGTGGGCGCCAGCGATCGCGTGCTGTTGCGCGGCGAAATCGGGCACACCTTCACCAACGCGCTGGTGGACATGCCGCCGAGCCTGCGCTTCTACGCCGGTGGCGCGCGCAGCATCCGCGGCTACGGCGAGCGCGAGGTCAGCCCGCGCGTCGACACGGAACACGGCTTCTTCTCGATCGGCGCGAAGAACGTGGTCACCGCCAGCGCCGAGTACGAGCGCTACTTCGGCGGCGGCCCGTGGGGCGCGGCGGCGTTCGTGGACAGCGGCAACGCGTTCAATGGCAGCGTGGCCGACTGGCGCACCGGCGTCGGCGTCGGCGTGCGCTGGCGCTCGCCGGTGGGGCCGGTGCGCGTGGACATCGCGCGCGGGCTGGACCATCCGGATTCGAAGTTCCAGGTCTACCTCAGCATCGGGGCGCAGCTGTGAGCGAGCGACCGCCGGTGGACGCGCAGGATGCCGCGCGCGATCCGCACGAAGCGCGCATCGCCGAACTGCGCGCGCGTCGCCGGGCGAGGCTGCGCGTGCTCGCGCTGCGCAGCGCCATCCTCGGCATCGGCGTGTTCGTGCTCGCGGTGCTGGCGCTGGCCTGGCTGCTGAACACCGTCGGCGGCCGCGACCTGCTGCTGCGGCAGATCGTCGCGCGCCTGCCCGCCGACACCACGTTGGCATGGTCGCGCGCGGAAGGTCCGGCCTCCGGCCCGCTGACGCTGCACGATGTGCGCTTCTCCATGCCGCGCCAGCGCGATCCCGACTGCGTGCCGACACCGCAGGCCAGCTGCGCGATGGGCACGATCCATTTCCGGGCGGCGCTGGTGGTGCTGGATCCCGCGATCCGGCCGCTGCTCGGGCGCCGGCTGCGCCTCGACGCGCTCGTGGTGCGCGACGCAACGCTCGACCTGCCGCGCAGCGACAAGCCGTTCGAACTGCCGCGCTGGCCGGAATCGCTGCCCGAGATCGCGCCGCCGCTGGCGCTGCAGGCCGACGACATCCGCATCGACCGCCTCGCCGTGACGCAGGAAGGCGCGCCGCAGGTCGTCGTGCGCAGCGCGCGCGGCGGGCTCGATGCGTCGGAAGGAAAACTGCACGTCGAGCACCTCGCCATCGACAGCGATCGCGGCCGCTTCGCGCTGCACGGCGACTACGCGCCGGCGAAGCATTACCGCAGCGACCTCGTGGCCACCGCGGTGCTGCCGGCGCCGGCGGGGCGCACGCCGCCGCGGCTCGGACTGGTGGTGCGCGGTGACCTGTCGCACCTCGTCGTCGCCATGTCAGGCAACGCGCCGGCGCCGGTGCGCGTGACGCTGTCGCTCGACGACGACAGCGGCGGCGAGCACCCCCGCTGGTCGCTGCGCGCGAACGGCGACGCACTCGATCCCGCATTGCTCACCGGCAGTGGCGAGGCCGGCACGCCGCTCGCGTTCGCGCTGCAGGCCGACGGCACCGCCGGCAACATGCGCCTCCAAGGCCGTTTCGCGCAGGGCGACTTCGCCGCCACGCTGCAGCCCTCGCACGTCATCCTCGCCGACCAGGTGCTGACGCTGCAGCCGCTCGCCGTCGACCTGCTCGACGGCAGCGTGCGCGCGACCGGTCGCGTCGACCTGCGCAAGACCATCGCCTCGGGCGCGGAATCGACGCTGGCGCAGCCGGAGATCAAGCTCGCGGTGAACGCGCGAGGCCTGCGGCTGCACGGCGGCGGCGATGCCACTGCCGGCGCGGACACGTCCGTCGTCGAGGCCGACGCCGACCTCGGCATCGCAGGAACCGCCGATGCATGGGCGGCCATCGGGCACGCCTCGCTCGCCCGCGACGGCCAGCGCGCGCAGCTGCAGTTCGACGGCCGCGGCGACCGCGCGCACGCAGCGGTGAAGCGCCTGCGCGCCACGATGCCGACCGGCACGCTCGACGCCACCGGCGACGTGCGCTGGTCGCCCGCACTGGGCTGGACCGCGAACGCGACGCTCGCCGGCTTCGACCCTGGCTACTTCCTGCCCGACTGGAAGGGAGCGATCGACGGCCGCATCGCCAGCAGCGGCGCCACCCGGGACGACGGTGGGTTGCAGGTGCACGTCGATGCGCAGCGGCTGGGCGGTCGCCTGCGCGGCCGCGCGCTCGGCGGCCACGGTACGCTCGCGATCCGCACGCCCGGCGCCGCCGCGGCGGCGCGCGGCGCGGCCACGGCGTACACCGGCGATGTCGCGCTGAGCCTGGGCGCGAGTCGCGTGCAGGCGCGCGGCACGCTTGCCGACAAGCTCGACGTGCGCGCCGAATTCTCGCCGTTGCACCTCGACGACCTGCTCCCCGGTGCGGGCGGCACGCTGCGCGGCACGCTCGCGCTCGCCGGCGCGCGCACCGAGCCCGATGTCACCGCCGACCTGGCCGGCGACGGCCTGCATTACGGCGCTTGGGCTGCGGCGAGCCTGCGCGCGCACGGCCGCCTGCCCTGGCGCGGAAGCGGCGGCGCGCTGGTGCTGGACGCCACCGGCGTCGAGGCAGGTACCGCGTTCGACCGCCTGCACGCGGATGCGCGCGGCTCGTTCGAACACCTGCAGCTCGATGCCGATGCCGCGGGCGAACTCGGCAGCGTATCCCTGGCCGGCAACGCCGATCGCCGCAACGGCCTGTGGCAAGCACGCCTCGCACGGCTGCACCTGCAACCGATGAGGGGCGGTGCATGGGCGCTGCAGGCGCCGACCTCGTTCGCGCAACAGCGCGGCGGCGGATGGCGCATCGCGAGGACGTGCTTCGCGCCGGCGCCTGGCGCCGCCGGCGCGGCCGCGACGAACGCGGATGCCGCGGCCGGCAACGCGACGCTCTGCGCAGCCGGCGGCTGGCCACAGCCCGGCCTGGACGTCGAGGGCCGCGACGTGCCGCTCGCGCTCGTCGCGCCGTGGCTGCCCGAGCGCAGCGACAAGCGCCCGTGGGCGTTGCATGGCGTGTTCGCGCTCGACGCACGCGTGCAACCGGCCGGCAATGCCTGGCGCGGTACCGTGCGGCTCACCTCGCCCGAGGGCGGCATGCGCAACAGCCAGCGCTCGCGCAACGACCTCGTCGACTACCGCAACTTCGCGCTCGACGCGCGCTTCGACGCGCAACACATCGAGGCGACGCTCGCCGCCATCGTCAACGACGACGGCCACCTGCAGGCGCGCCTCGCCACCGGCTGGGACGCGTATGCGCCGCTGTCCGGCGAGATCGCGCTCGATACGGACGAGCTCACCTGGATGGAGCTGTTCTCGCCCGACATCGTCGACCCCATCGGCAAGCTCGCCGGCCGCGTCACGCTGGGCGGAACGCGCGCGGCGCCGACCATCGGCGGCAACGCGCACCTCACGGAATTCGCGACCGAGCTGCCGGCGCTGGCCATCGCGCCGCACGATGGCGACGTGCGCCTCGACGCGCTGCCCGACGGCACCGCGCGCATCGCCGGCACGCTCGTGTCCGGCGACGGCACGCTGCGCATCGACGGCTCGCTCGGCTGGCAAGGCGCTGACGCGTTGTCCGAGCGCGCGCCGCTGGTGCTCAACATCAGCGGCAGGAACGTGCTCGTGTCCGACACGCGCGACCTGCACGCGGTCGTCGACCCCGACGTCGTCGTGCGCTACGCCGCGAAGCAGCCGCTGCAGGTCAGCGGCACCGTCACCGTGCCCGAAGCGCGCATCGACCTCGAGCGCCTCGACGTGGGCGTGTCGGTCTCCGACGACGTGGTCGTGCTCGATCCCGAGAATCCCGACGAAGGCCTCGCCACGCCGCTGCAACTCGACCTGACGCTCGCGATGGGCGACAGCGTCAAGCTCAACGGCTTCGGCCTCGACGGCACGCTCGCGGGCAAGCTGCGCGTACTCGCACGCCCCGGCCAGGAAATGACCGGCAGCGGCGCGCTCGAAGTCGGCGGTCGCTACACCGCCTACGGCCAGAAGCTCGACATCACCCGCGGCCAGTTGCTGTGGCAGAACGCCCCGATCGGCGACCCGATGCTCGACATCCGCGCCGAGCGCGAAGTCGGCGACGTCACCGCCGGCATTGCCGTCACCGGCCGCGCCAGCCGCCCGAAGGCCGAAGTGTGGAGCGACCCGGCGATGGACCAGTCCGAAGCGCTCGCCTACCTCACGCTCGGCCGCTCGCTCGCCACGCTGACCAGCGACGAAAGCCGCCAGCTCGACGCCGCCAGCGCCGCGCTCTCCGCCGGCAGCGGCCTGCTCGCCTCGCAGCTCGGCGCGCGCATCGGCCTCGACGACGCCGGCGTCACCCAGTCGCGCGCGCTCGGCGGCAGCGTGCTCGGCGTCGGCAAGTACCTCTCGCCCAGGCTCTACGTCGGCTACGGCGTGTCCCTGCTCGGCACCGGCCAGGTGCTGACGCTGAAGTACCTGCTGCGCAAGGGCTTCG
>CAMLSB010000073.1 GCA_946482565.1 uncultured Lysobacteraceae bacterium
CGGCTTCGGCGCGTTCGGCTTCGGCACGCTCGGCTTCGGCACGCTCGGCTTCGGCACGCTCGGCTTCGGCACGTTCGGCGGCGGCGCGTTCGGCTTCGAGTACCTGTGCGTCGATGGCGTCCTGGGCGTGCTGCGGATCCTGCGGCGCGAGGGGCGCTGCGGATTCGAGGCTGGCCGCGAGGTCGCCGAAGGGGCTGGCGTCGAATGCGGCAAGTTCGCGCGCAAGCGCGTCGGCGTCGAGCGCCTGCGTCACGCGATGGTCCAGCGGCTCGGCTTCGGCCGGCACGGCGGATTCTTCGTCGTCGAAGTCGACGCCGAACGCCGCATATTCGTCCGCCGGCGCGACATCCGGCAGGCTGTCGCGCAGCGCCACCAGGCGCGCGGCGAGCGCGCTGCAATCGGGGACGTGCGACACCGGCGCGTGCAGGCCGGCGACCGTGCCACGCACCGCGTCGGCGAGCTCGGCAAGCGCGGCCACGCCCTCGGGCGACGCGATGCCATGCGAGGCGACGAGGCGCTTGAGCCAGGCCTCCGCCGGCGTCATCGCCTCGGTGATCGACGGCACTTCGGTCATCGCGAAGGCGCCGTTCATCGTGTGGATGGCGCGCAGCAGCGTGTCGTCGGCCATCGCCGGCGACGTGCCGGCGGACTGCAGCCAGCGGTCGACCGTGACGAGGTGCCCACCGACCTCGGCATCGAGGATTTCCAGCAGCACCTGGTCGACGCTTGCCGGGATGCCGGCTCGCGCCGGCGTCTCCGCGGGCGCTTCCACCGGGGCGTCCACCACCGGTTCCAGCGCCATCGTCCCGGCGTCGGGCGCGATGTCGGCGACCGCTTCGATTTCCGCTGGCTGGTCGCCCGCCTGCGTTTCCACGGCGGGCTGGTAGAACACTTCCTCGCCGGCGGCGACGCGGTCGGCCACCGCCTGGATGGCAGGGAGGTCGGCCGCGAGGCCCGCATCGCCGCGCAATGCCGCGAGCAAGCCCGGCAGCGCGCCATGGCTGTGGTCCACCAGCGCGATCACGGCGGCGCTCGGCGGGCGCGAGCCATCGAGCACGCGGTTGAGCATGTTCTCGGTCTTCCACGCGAACTCGCCGAGGACGCGCGCGCCGACAAGGCGACCGCTGCCCTTCAGCGTGTGGAAGACGCGCCGGATCGGACGCAGGCGGTCGAGTTCTTCCGGCGCCTGCCGCCATTCCGGCAGCAGCGTGCGCAGGTTGCCGATTTCCTCCTCGAACTCCTCGAGGAAGATCTCGCGGATCTCGTCGTCGATCTCGTCACCGGTGACTTCGAAGCCGCCGGTGTTGCCGGCGCCGACAGGCGCCGAGGCATGCACCGCGGGGACGGGGACGACCGGAGCGACCTGGACGACAGGCGTCGACTGCGCGGCAACCGGCGCAGGCGCCTCGAAGGCCGGCGCGGAGGCGGCGGATTCATGCGTGGCCGTGGCGGGCGCTTCATCGCCCGCCTTGTCGCCAGGCGCCGCATCCGCGAAGGAAGCCGGCTTGGCCTGCACGGGCTCGGCCTGCATGGGCCCGGCTTGCGCGGGCGCCGGTTCCGCTTCGGGGATCGGCCAGTAGCCGAGGGCCTCGAGGCTGTTGCGGGCGATGTCGAGGATGTCCTCGCGGTTGCCGCGCTGTTCGCGCAGCGCTTCGAGGTAGTACTCCAGGCTCGCGAGCGCATCCGCGAGCGTGTCGAGCTGGCGGCCGCTGGGCACCCGGCGCTTGCCGAGCAGTTCGCGATCGGTATACGCACGCACGCCGGCGAGGTACTGCGCGGGCTGCGGCAGGTCGAGCATCTGCAGCGCGCCGGCGACTTCGCCCAGCAGGCGCGGCACTTCGACCAGTTCGCCGTGTTCCCAGCCGGTTTCCACGAAGGCGACGAACGCCTGGCGGGCATCGGCGAAGTTGGCGATCGCCTCGCGCGCGAGGACTTCGGTGACCTTGCGCGACTCGCTGGCGAGCAACGCGTCGGCGTCGGCGTCGTGGCCGCCGAGGCGTTCCACCTGCTCGTCGAGCGAAGCGTCCACGTAAAGCAGGGCCGACGCGATATCGAGCAGTGCGGCTTCGTCCACGCCACGGTCGCCGGCCACGATGGTGCCGAGCGCATCGCGCTGCTGCTGCACCAGGGTGCGCGCGGCATCGAGGCCGAGCATGCCCAGCGTGTCCGCGATGGTGCCGAGCGCCGCAGCCTGCGGCGCCAGGCCGGTGGCCTGCGCCTGGCCGCTGCGCACGTGCAGGTCGAGCGCGTCCTTCACCCGCAGCAGGTCTTCCTTGATCGCCGCCGACACGGTGTCGAGCAGCGCGCGGTTGTGGCCCGCGAGGCTACCCTGCGCGTGCGCGAGTTCGGTTTCGGTCGCCTGCAGGTCGAGGTCGAAGGTGTCGCGGAGGCTGCGCAGCGACGGATGGTCGCCACCGGCCTGCGCGACCTGGTAAAGGAGCTTGCGCGCCGGTTCCAGCGCGGCTTCGGCGCGAACGGGCACGCCGGCCTGCGGCGCGGACTGGCGCCGCGCCTCGGCGGCGACTTCGGCGAAGGCATCGCGCAGCTCGGGCGTCGGCGCCATCGCGCCGTCGCGCACGGCCGCCGCGATGGCGGACGCCACCCAGTACATGCGGCGCGCGCCTTCGTCGGCGGCGCCCGCGAACAGGGATTCGAGGGCCGATGCGAGCCGCACCGTGCCTTCCGGCCAGGCCGAGAGGGCCTGGTCGACATGTGCGAGCAGTTCGTCCGCGCCCGCCGCGTCGTGCACCGGCGCACCGCTGCCGAACGCCTCGGGCAGCGGTCGCTGCAGGCCCGGCGAGAACAGCGCGCTCTCGTCCAGCCCCGGTTCGCCGCGTATCGCGCGCACTTCGTTGAGCAACGGCAGCAGCACGACCGGGATGTCCTTGTGGCCGCCCTGCAGGCGCTCGAGGTAATCGGGCAGCAGGACCACGCCGCGCATCAGCGTGGCGCAGGCGTCGTCGCGCGCGGCGACGCGCCCGGCGCGCAGCGCCTCGGCGAGCAGCTCCATCTCCTCGGCGACGCGCGCCGGCGCATACAGCTCGACCATGCGCAGCGTGCCCTGCACTTCGTGCAGGCGCGCGGCGGTGGTCGCCATGTGCGCGGCTTCCGGGTTCTCGGCGAACGCCTCGATCTCGATCCGCGCCAGGCGCAGGGTCTCGTCCAGCTCCGGCTTGACCCAGCCCAGCGTGGTGTAGTCGATCGCGTCGCGCAGCGCTGTCGTCATCGTCCGACTCTAGGTTCAGGCCGGCAGCTTGAAGTCGGCCACCGAGCGGCGCAGGTCGGCCGCGAGCTGGGCGAGGTTTCCGATCGACTGCGCCGTCTGGCTCGCGCCTTGCGAGGTCTGCGCGGTGATCGACTGGATGGTGTTCATCGCCTGGGTGATGTTGGTGGCCGCCGCGGACTGCTGCTGCGCTGCGCTCGAAATGCCTTGAATCAGGTCGGCGAGGTTGGTCGACACGTTTTCGATCTCGCCCAGCGCGGTACCCGCGTCCTCGGCCAGTCGCGCACCGGCGACCACTTCCGAGGTCGTCTGCTCCATCGAGCTGACGGCCTCGTTCGTATCGGCCTGGATGGTCTGGACCAGCGATTCGATTCGCTTCGTCGCGTTCGACGAGCGCTCGGCGAGGCGCTGCACTTCGTCGGCCACGACCGCGAACCCGCGGCCCGCCTCGCCGGCCGAGGCCGCCTGGATGGCCGCGTTCAGCGCGAGGATGTTCGTCTGCTCGGAGATGTCGTTGATGAGTTCGACGATCGAGCCGATTTCCTGCGAGGACTCGCCGAGGCGCTTGATGCGCTTCGAGGTTTCCTGGATCTGGTCGCGGATGTTGTCCATGCCCTGGATCGTCTGGCGCACGACGCCGGCGCCGTTGGTCGCGATCTGCACCGAGCGCTGCGCCACTTCCGCGGACTCGGCGGAGTTCTTCGAGACCTGGTTGATGCTCGCCGCGATTTCGCTGATGCGGTCGGAGGCGGAGTTGATTTCCGAGGCCTGGTGCTCGGCGGCCTCGGCGAGGTGCATGGCGGTCGCCTGCGTTTCCTGCGCGCTCGATGCGACCTGCACCGACGTGTCGGTGATCGTCTGCACGAGGCTGCGGAGCTGTTCGACCGCGAAGTTGATCGAGTCCGCGATCGCGCCGGTCATGTCCTCCGTGACCGTCGCCTTCACCGTCAGGTCGCCTTCGGCGAGCGAACCCATTTCGTCCAGCAGGCGCATGATCGCCTCCTGGTTGCGGTTGTTCAGTTCGAGCGTGCCTTCATAGCGCTTGCGCTCCGCGCGGCGCGTACTGAAGTACAAGCCGATCAGCGACAACAGCGTCAGCGCGCCGGCGATGATCGAGACCCAGACGCCGCCGATGATGCTGGTGTCCTTCAGGGAGCCGAAGGCGGTGAGCGAGGCGAACAGCCCTTCGCTGTCCGCCAGCAGCTTGTCGGAACCCGTGGCGATGGTCGCCGCCGCGCTCTGCGCGCGGAACAGGTTCTGCGACGTGCTCAGGATCGCGTCGAGGTCGGTCTTCATCGCGGTCCACAGCGTGTTCGCCTGGTTCAGCGACGCGACCGCGGCCGCAGTATTGACCTTCTGCGCCTCGCCGGCGCCGCCCTCGCGGAAGCCCTGCAACACCTGCGCGAACACGCCGGCGTCGCGCGCGAGCGCGTCGCCGGCGATCTGCGCGCCGGTGCCGCCCGCCTGGATTTCCGCGACGCGGCGGGCCATGGTCGCCGCCAGGATGCCTTCGCGCACCGCCAGGTAGACCTGCGAGGAAGCCGAACCGCCGGCCAGCATCGCGCGCACCACCTCGTCCATCTGCGCCTGCAGCTGCGGCACGCGCTGCACGAAGCTGTTGGCGTTGCCGGCCAGGCCGAGCACCGCGCGCTCGGAATCGATCACCTGCTGCGCGCTCTTGTCCAGCGGCAGCCAGGTCTGGGTGACGGAGTTGATCGGCCCGCTGACGCCCGGCGCCTGGCCGTAGTTCGTGTTGAGCGTGCCGATGTCGTCGTTGATCGACTGCTTCGTCGCCTTGAACGCCGCGAACGAATCGGCGTTGCCGCCCACCGCCTCGCGGCCCTGGTTGGCGAGCCTCTGCGAGTTCACCTGCAGGTTCGAGGCCGCGGTCGATGCGCCGCCGAGCAGGCGTGCCTTGTAGATCGAGTAGCCGGTGTTCGCGCCGAACACGATCAGCGACACGACCAGCAGGAAGGACCAGAAGCTGGTGCCGATGCTGCGGCTGCCCTTGGCGGTGCTATCCATCACGGTGCTCATGGTTCTACCCCTGGTCTTCCGGTTGCGTTGCGGTGCGCGGCGTCAGGCCGCGGCTTGCCTGAATTCGGGTGTGCGGGCCAGCTTCTGCAGGCTGAAGATGGCCCAGGTGTCGTCGCCGAGGTGGTAGGCACGCTCGACGAAATGGGTGTAGCGGCCTTCGGCCAGCGCCTGTTCGTGGACGGCGTCGTCGCCCAGGCGCTGTTCGTCGACGAAGCTGCGCTGCCCGAACAGTTCGTCGATGGTCACGGCGACGTCGCCGCCGGGCTGGCGCACGATCAGCACGCGCTGGCCTTCGTGCAGCACGGTGCGCTCGCCCTCGAGGAACTGCTTGAGGTCGACGATCGGCAGCAGGTTGCCGCGCACGTTGGCCACGCCCAGCATCCACGGCTGCGCGCCGGGCACCGGCGTCACCTGCGGCATCGGCAGGATCTCGACCACTTCCTCGAAGCCCGCCGCGAGGCGGCGGCGGCCGACGCGGAAACCGACGCCGCGCCAGAGGCCGGGCGCGTCGAGCTGCTCGGGCAGGCCGGCGACGTGCGCCAGGCTGCGCTGCTCGTAATCGGCCAGGATGTCGAAGGGACCGCCGGACATCTCAGGCGCCAACCAGCTCGTTGATGCGCGCGACCAGCGCTTCCGCGTTCGGCGGCTTGACGATGTAATCCTTCGCGCCCTGGCGCAGGCCCCAGGCGCGATCGGTGTCCATGCTCTTGGTGCTCACGATGACCACCGGGATGCCTCCGGTGGCGGAATCGCGCGACAGCGCACGCGTGGCCTGGAAGCCGTTCATGCCCGGAAGGATGACGTCCATCAGCACGAGGTCCGGAAGCTCGCGCTTGCAGACTTCGATGCCTTCCTCGGCGCTGCCCGAAGACAGGACCTGGTGGCCGCTCTTCTCGAGCATCTGGGTGAGGACCGCGACGTCCGTCGGCGAGTCCTCGATCAACAGGATGCGTGCCATGTGTTTGCCCTACCCCCCGGTCAGGCGTTGACGTGCTTGCGGATCGCGTCGAGGAGTTCCTCGCGCGTGAATGGCTTGGTGACGTATTGCTCGGAACCCACGATGCGGCCGCGCGCCTTGTCGAACAGGCCGTCCTTGGACGACAGCATGATGACCGGCGTGGACTTGAACAGCTGGTTGTTCTTGATCAGCGCGCAGGTCTGGTACCCGTCCAGGCGCGGCATCATGATGTCGACGAAGATGATCTGCGGCTGCTGGTCGGCGATCTTGGCCAGGGCCTCGAACCCGTCCGTGGCCGTGACCACGTCCGCGCCCTCGCGCTTGAGCAGCGTCTCGGCGGTACGCCGGATCGTCTTGGAATCGTCGATCACCATCACTCGGAGGCCATCGAGGCTTCCGGCGCGGCTGTCGTCTGGCGTCATTTACTGCTCCCCTGCGCGGTGCTCGTGAGTGCCGGCTCCGCTGCGAAACACCTATATCCCAGCCCACGGCAGGCGTGTCAAGTTTCCGTTGGCCGGACCGTGCGCCCGAACACGTTGCATCGCCGCCCGGCCGTTGCGGGCGCTGCTACCATGCCGGTCTCCCGCCGCGGACGCCCGCATGGTGCTCGACATCGTCGTCGTGATGGACCCCATCGGGTCGATCCGGATCGCCAAGGACTCCACCTTCGCGATGCTGCTGGAAGCCCGGCGGCGCGGCCACAGGCTGCATTACGTGGTCCCGGGCGGGCTGGGCGTGCGCGATGGCGCGGCCACCGCCCTGCTGGCGCCGCTCGAGGTCCGGGACGACCCGGCCGGCTGGTTCGAGCTGGGGACCGCCGAACGCCGCGACCTGGGCGCCGGCGACGTCGTCCTGATGCGCACCGACCCGCCGGTGGACAGCGAGTACATCCACGACACCCAGGTCCTGGGGCTGGCCCAGGCCGCCGGGGCGCTGGTGGTCAACGACCCGCAGGGCCTGCGCGACTACAACGAGAAGCTGGCGGCGCTGCGCTTCCCCGAATGCTGCCCCCCGACCCTCGTGTCGCGTGACGCCGCGGCGCTCAAGGCGTTCGTGGGCGAACACGGCCAGGCGGTGCTGAAGCCCCTGGACGGCATGGGTGGGCGCTCGATTTTCCGGGCTGCCGCCGGCGAGCCGAACCTGAACGTGATCCTGGAAACCCTGACCGATGGCGGGCGCAGCCTGGCGATGGCCCAGCGCTACCTCCCGGAGATCGCGACGGGCGACAAGCGCATCCTGCTGGTGGACGGCGAGCCGGTGGACTACTGCCTGGCGCGGATCCCGCAGGGCGACGAATTCCGCGGCAACCTGGCGGCCGGCGGCCGCGGCGAGGCCCGCCCGCTGACCGAGCGGGACCGCTGGATCGCCGCCCGCGTCGGGCCGGAGATGAAGCGCCGCGGGATGCTGTTCGTGGGCCTGGACGTGATCGGCGACTGGCTGACCGAGGTGAACGTCACCAGCCCGACCTGCATCCGGGAAATCGACAAGGCCTACGGGCTGAACATCGCCGGGCTGCTGTTCGATGCCATCGAGGAGCGGGGAACGGGGAACGGGGAACGGGGAACAGGACAACGCCGCGGTCGCGGTCCCGGCGCGTGAGCGTGGCGGCGTCGAGGCCACGGATCGGGGAGCGCGAGCGGCTCCACGCCACGATGGTGCTGTCGCTGCTGCTGCACGGGCTGGTGATCCTGGGCGTGGGCTTCGCGCTCGAATCGGCGGCGCCGGTGATGCCGACCCTCGATGTGGTCCTGACCCAGGCGCGCAACGCGCTGACGCCGGCGCAGGCCGATTTCCTTGCCGAGGCCAACAACCGCGGCGGCGGCACCGACGACAAGGCCCTGCGCCCGCGCGACAGCCAGGCGGGCCTGGCGCCCAAGCCGCAGGCCGGCGTGGAGATCGGAAGAGCGTCGTGTAGGGAAAGAGTGTAGATCTCGGTGG
>CAMLSB010000074.1 GCA_946482565.1 uncultured Lysobacteraceae bacterium
GTGATGTCCGGCGCGGACTGGGCGCGGGCCTGGCCGATGCCCAGCAGGATCCACGGGTCGAAGCCGGTGTCCGCCGCCGGCCCGCGCATCGCCATGCCGCCGGGATTGGCCGGCGCGGGCTGCTGCGGCTGGTCGCCGATCACCTTCTCCACGAACTCCTTGGCCGCTTCCTTGGCCTCGGCCGCGGGGAAGTACACGTTGATGGTCACGCACGCCGTCAGCACCACCGCGGCGAAGGGCATCCCGATCCAGCGTTTCATGCGCGTCTCCAGTTCCATTGCAGTTGTGTGGGCGAGGCGAAGGTGGCGAGGCGATCATTGCACGACGGGGGACACATCGCCCTTCCCGGCCGCGGTGAGCCTTTCGAGCAGCGTCGGCCAGTCGACGAGGCGGTTGAAGCCGACCACCGACAGGCGCGGCAGGCCCGAGCCTTCGACGATGGTAAATCCGGGCGATGAACGCGCGGTGTCCGGCGTGGCGCCGGCGGCGGCGGCCGCGGCAGGATCCGGGGCGCGCCCGGCCGCATGCAGGCCGTCCATCACGCAGACCTCGTTCGCCAGGCGGCAGGAAATGCCGATCCGGGCATAGCCGAAATCGTCGAACAGCGCGAGCAGCCGGCCCTGCAGGCTGGCGACGAAGGAGGCGTCGCCGACGCTGGAGATGTCCTGCACGGCGCGCTGGCTGATGCGCTGGCGGACGCCGGCGCGCTTCGCCGCCGCGGCGTCGGTGTGCAGCTCCGCGTCGAAGGCGGTGGCGCCCCAGTCGACCAGGCGCAGGCCGTCGATGCGGCCGTCGAGCTTGCCGTCGATGCTGCCGAAGTCGAATACGCCGGTGAGCGCGTGCAGGTCGAGGTCGTCGATCGCGAGGTCGGCGCCGAGCGAGGGCGCGACGCCGAACGGGCGTTCCAGCGCGAGCTGCGAGACGCGGACCGTGCCGCCGAACAGCTGCATCTCCAGGCCGCCGTCGAAGGCCATGCGTTCGTCGGCGTAATGCGCGTTCGGGATCGTGCCGCTGAGTTCGCCGTCGAACGCCGGCAAGCCGAGCGCCTGCGCGATCGCACCGATGTCGAGCCTGTCGAGGTCGAGGGCGAAGTCCATGCGCATGCCCTGCCCGTTCGCGGGCGGCCGCATCACCAGGTCGTCGAAACGCAGCGTGCCGCCGAATGCGGGCACCGTCACCGGTTCGCGCAGGCGCAATTCGCCTGCTGCGCTGCGCATCGGCAACGTGGCGGCGGCGAAGTCGAGGCCGTAGAGCTTGCCCTCGCGCCAGCGCAGCACGCTGTCGACGGGCCCGGCGGCGGAAAAGCGCACGTCGCCGTCGAGGCCGTCGAAGCGGAAGCGATCCTTGCCGTCGGCGAGGTCGACACCGTGCAGCGTCGCGCCGGCGGCTTGCAGGACGCCACCGTCGATGTGCAGCTGCGCGTCGATGCCGCCCGCGAGCGCCAGATCGGACAGGCCGGCGAGGCCGAGCCAGCCGGAGAGATAGCGTTCGCGCCAGGGCGCGAGGTCGGCCGCATGCACGGCGACGTCGAGCGACTGCAGGCTCGCGTCCGGCGTGAACGCGGCGCCGCCGGTGGCGTGCAACGCGGTGCCGTCGCGCCATTCGAACGCGGGCAGCGTCCAGCCGGCGTCGCCTTGCCGGCGTGCGTCGACGTGCAGGCCGATGGGCGACGACGGCAGCGCGACGTAGGCGCTGCCGAACAGCAGTTCGCCGCCGCGGAGTTCACCGTCGAGCTTGACGGTGGACAGCCCGTGTGGCGTGCCGCCATCGAACATCCGGTAATCGATGTCGAGTGTCGCGCCGAGGTCCTGCGCCGCGATGCTCGCGTCGGGCGTGTCGAGCGCGGCGCCGGCGAGCGCGAGCATGCCCTCGACCTGCAGCGGCTTCTTGTCCGGCGCGTGCACGCGCAAGTGGCCGTCGAGCGTGCCGCCCTTGAGCTGGCCATCGGGCCAGGCCTGCGCGAGCAGCGCCTGCGCCCAGGCCAGCGGCACGCGCGCGAGGTCGACGGCGGTGTCGTCGGGCGTGGACGCACGACGGGTCACGGTGAGCGCGCTGCGGCCATCGCGCAGCGCGGCGAAGGTCATCGCGTCATCGAGCGTGATCGCCAGTCGCAGCGGACGCGCGCGGCCGCTGCGGACGGCGCCTTCGCAACGCCACCCGCTCGCGTTGCTTGCGCCGCCGCCCCCGCTCGCCCGGTTCGCGCGCGACAGCGGGCACTGCCAGCGCAGGTCACGATAGCGGTAGCCGAGATCGGGCGCGTCGACCGCGCCCACCTCGACCTGCAAGTCGCCCTGCGGCGCACCTGCGCGCCAGGCCAGCCGCACGCGCACGTCGTGCAGTGTCGCGACCGCCGTCGTGAGCTTCGCGATGCGCACTTGCGCGACGCGCGGCGCCTCGGCGGCACGTGCGCAGGTAGCCACCGGCCACGCCAGTGCAAGCAGCAGGATTAGGATCGCCCGAGGCATGGAAGCCAGCATACCGAGCCGGGGACGGCCCTGCGATGAAGCCTGCTGCAACGAAGCACGCCGCAATGAAGCCGGCGCCGCGGATCCTGCTGGTCGAGGACGATCCGCGCGTCCGCGGGTTCCTGGCGGCGGCGCGCGCCGGGCTGCCCGCGCGCGTCGCCACGGCGACGGGCGCGGGCGAAGCGCTCGCACTGGCGGCGACGGGCGGCCCGTTCGACCTCTGGCTGCTGGATGCGCACCTGCCCGACGCGGACGGCGGCGCGCTGCTCGCAGCCCTGCGCCTGCTCGCGCCGATGACGCCGGCGCTGGCGCACACGGCGACGCGCGATCGCCGGTACGCGGCGGCGTTGTGCGCGCGCGGTTTCAATGGCGTGCTGGTCAAGCCGGTCGCGCTGGCGGTGTTGCGCGCGACGGTGCGCGATGCGCTGGCGACGCTGCCGCGTGGCCTGCCGTCGACGCTGCCGCATGCGAGCGCAAGCAAGGCGGCGGCCGTCGCCGAAGCGCCCGCCATCGGCTGGTTCTCCGCGGACGCGGCAGGCGGCGCCGACGCCAACACCGACAACGCGCGGGCGCGCGGCAATGCGCGCTCGCGACGCACGACCTTGCGCGCGCTGTTCCATGCCGAATTGCCGGTGCAGCGCGCGTCGGTGGAACACGCGCTGGCGAACGGCGACTTCGCGTCGGCCAGCGACGTGCTGCATCGCCTGCGCGCGAGTTGCGGCTTCGTCGGCGCGGCGGCACTGGGCGCGGCGGTGCGCACGCTGCAGGCCGATCCGGGGTCGCTGGAGGCATTGCGCCGCTTCGGCGCTTGCGTGGACGCGGTGCTGGCGCTGGCGGGCGGCGCGATCGCCTAGCGCGCGGCGGGATCCTCCGTCGCCAGCCGCCCGAGCGCGCCGAGCAGGTCCCACGAACGCAGCGGCCGGCCGCCGAGATGGTGCAGCAACACCTGGCGCATCGCGCGGCGCAGGCCCGCGAGGTCGTCGACGCCGGGTACGCCGGCATCGCGCACGCCGCCGTCGGCCGCCAGCGCCAGCAGCGCGTATCCCGTCGCCGCGTCGCTGCGGTCGGCGCGGCCGCGGTCGCTGAGCAGCCGCTGCGGGCCCTGTTCCGGGTCGAGGCGATAGCGCGCGGCCGGATCGATCGGCTGCCCGTCGACGTCGCTGGCGAAATCGATGCCGAAGCCGAGCGCATCGAGCAGCGCCGCCTCGAAGCGGCGCAGCGTCCACGCCAGCGGCTGCGACGGGTCGCCCAGCCGCGCGCGCATCGTCGCGTAGGCGTCGAACAACTCGTGCTGCGGGTCGTCGCGCGGCGCCAGGCGCAGCACCAGCTCGTTGACGTAGAAGGCGGCGAGCACGGCCTCGCCCGCGAGCAGCGGGGGCGCGTCCAGCGCCTCGGCGCTGCGCAGCTGCGCGAGTTCGCCCTGCTGCACCGCCTCCAGGCGCACGTGCTGCAGCGGCTGCAGCGCGGCGCGCAAGGGCTGCCGGCGCGCGCTGCGCACGCCACGCGCGACCAGGCCGACGCGGCCGTGGTTCGCGGTCAGCACCTCCACCAGCAGGCTCGTTTCGCGCCAGGGCCGCGCGTGCAGGACGAACGCGGGCTCGCCGGCGATGCGCATTTCAGTCGTGGTAGCCGAACGTCCGCAAGGCCGCTTCGTCGTCCGACCAGCCGGCGCGCACGCGCACCCACGTCTGCAGGAACACCTTCGCGCCGAACAGGCGCTCCATCTGCTCGCGCGCCCGCGTGCCGATCTCGCGCAGGCGCTCGCCGCCCTTGCCGATCACGATCGCCTTCTGCCCGTCGCGCTCGACCCAGACCACGGCACCGATACGCAGCAGCGGGCCGTGCCGGCCTTCTTCCTCCGCGAACTGCTCGATCTCGACGGTTGTCGCGTACGGCAGTTCCGCGCCGAGCTGGCGCATCAGCTGCTCGCGCACCAGTTCGCCGGCGAGGAAGCGCTGGCTCTTGTCGGTGATCTCGTCCTCGCCGTACAGCGGCGGCTGTTCCGGCAGCAACTGCAGCAGCGATGCGACCAGCGGCTCCAGCCCCTTGCGCTTGAGCGCCGACACCGGATGCACGGATGCGAAGTCGCGGCCTTCGTTCGCCGTGCCGAGGTACGGCAGCAATTCGCTCTTGTCCTTGAAGCGGTCGACCTGGTTGACGACCAGCACGACCGGCACCTTCGCCTCGCGCAGCGCCGCGTAGGCGAGCGTGTCCTCCTCGTCCCAGCGCCCGGCCTCGACCACGAGCATCGCCGCGTCCACGCCTTCGAGCGCGCCGCGCGCCGCGCGGTTCATCATCCGGTGCATCGCCGACGCCGAGGCCTTGCCTTCGCCGCGATGGATGCCGGGCGTGTCGACGAGCAGCAGCTGGCCGCCCTCGACGGTGGCGATGCCGAGGAGGCGGTGGCGGGTGGTCTGGGGGCGGTTGGAGACGATGCTGACCTTGGCGCCGACCAGGGCGTTCACCAGCGTCGACTTGCCGACGTTCGGGCGGCCGACGACCGCGATCTGCCCTGCCCGGTGTGCGTTTTCGCTCATGCCGACATTGTACGGGGGTTCGCGGGTGGAGCCTCCCTTCGGGGCTGGGCGACGCGACGACGTGTGTGTGGTCCGCCGCGTCGGTCAGTCGTCCATGCCTGACTCCGCGGGCGCGGGCCATCCATGGCCCGCTCGGCCCACACACACGCCGTCACGCCGCCTACCCCAAGCGCGTCTCCCCGCTTCTTAGGGGAAAGAGCAAGAGCCAAGAGCGGACCCCGAAGTTACGGAACGACGCATGCGTCGACGGCTTCGGAAGCTGCTCTTGCTCTTCCCGAAGCGGCGGAAGTCGTCGTGCGGGGGCGGTGGAAGCGCGAGGGGACTTTCGGGGGCGTCGGCGACATGGATGTCGCCGAAGAGGCTCCATGGATGGATTCACGCCGTCCCCCGAAAGTCCCCTCGCGCTTCCGCCGCCCAGCCCCGAAGCGACGAACCTCTAGGCGAGGTTCGCGAGGAGGGCTTCGGCGGCCGCCTGCTCGGCGGCGCGGCGGGAGGAGCCTTCGCCGGAGGCCGACATCGGCGGCTGCGACAAGGTGCAGCTGACTTCGAAGATGCGATCGTGCTCGTCGCCGCGCTCGGACAGCGACGCGTAGACCGGCAGCGGCCAGCCGCGCGCCTGCAGCCATTCCTGCAGCCGCGTCTTCGGATCCTTGCCGACGTGGCCCGGCGACGGCATCGCGTCGAGCAGCGGCGCGTGCCAGGACAGCACGAGCTCGCGGCAGGCGTCGAAGCCGGCGTCGAGGTAGCAGGCGGCGATGATCGCCTCCAGCGCGTCGGCGAGGATCGAGTCGCGGCGGTGCCCGCCGGATTTCATCTCGCCGGGGCCGAGCGTCAGGCGCTCGCCGACGCCGAGCTCGCGCGCGATCCGCGCGAGCGTGGATTCGCGCACCAGCTCGGCGCGCGCGCGGGTCATCGCGCCTTCGTCGGCGCGGGGCCAGCGCTGGTAGAGCTGCTCGGCGACGATGAGGTTGAGCAGCGCGTCGCCGAGGAATTCCAGGCGCTCGTTGTGCGGGCTGCCGGCACTGCGATGGGTCAGCGCCTGGTGCAGCAGCGCGGCGTCCGCGAAGCGATGGGCGCCGAACACGGCGCCCGCGGGTCCTGCATCGGTCACGCCGTGGCGGCCCGCGACGCGCTCACTCGCGCGTATTGGTCAGCGATTCGGAGGTCGAGAACTTGCCGACCACGTCGAGGTTGCCGATCAGCGGCTTGCGCACCTCGTAGTCCACGCTCATCACCCAGCCGCCGTCGGCGCGCTCGAGGGTGACGTTCGTCGGCTTCACGTTCTCGGAATAGCTGATGTACAGGCGGCGGAAGAACAGGTCCTGGATCTTGGCGGGCGCCTGGTTGGCGATGCCCGGCTCGGCCTTCAGGCCCTTGAGCGCGGACTTGACCGCGTAGAACTCGGAGTACATCGGGACCAGCTTCATGCCGATGTAGGCGGCGAAGCCGATCACCGCCAGGACGATGATGAAACCGATGAGGGTCATGCCGCCTTGCGTGCGCTTCATCATCTTCCTTTCCCCGAATGTTGGTTGCGACGTTGGCTACTGGATCTTCCGCCCCAGCCGCGAGAAGTCCACGCCGCCCGCGCTCCCGTCGAAGTGCATCCAGACCAGGAACGCCTTGCCGCGCAGGTTGGCCTCGGGCAGGAAGTGCATGTCTTCCGGCCAGAACCGGCTGTCCTCGCTATTATCACGATTGTCGCCCATGACGAAATAGCTGCCGGGCGGCACGGTCCATTCCCCCTCGCCCTGGATGAAGAAGGGCTGGTCGTCGCGCTCCAGCACCTGGTGGGGGCGGCCGGGCATCTCCTCCAGCAGCACCTTGGCGCCGGTGGCCTCGGCGCCCTGCCCCTTGCCGACGTAGCGGCCCATCGGGCGATAGGCGAAGGGCTTGCCATTCAGGTAGACGGTGTCGTTGCGGTAGGCCACGGTGTCGCCGGGCAGGCCGACCACGCGCTTGATCCAGTCCTGGTCGGGTTGCATCGGCGGGTGGAACACGACCACGTCGCCGCGCTCGGGCTCGCCGATCGACAGGAACTTGGTGTTGGAAATCGGCAGGCGCAGGCCGTAGGCGAACTTGTTGACCAGGATGAAGTCGCCGATCTCCAGCGTCGGCATCATCGAGCTGGACGGGATGCGGAAGGGTTCGGCGACCCAGCTGCGCAGGCACAGCACGACCGCGAGCACGGGGAAGAAGGCACGCGAGTAGTCGACCAGCAACGGCTCCTTCACCTCGAGGATGCCGGCGGCGGCTTCGCGGCGCTTGCGCAGCCACAGCTTGTCGGCCAGCCAGACCAGGCCGGTGAGGAGCGTCAGCCCGACGAGGGCGATTTCGAACCAGCGCATCATCGATGGAATCCTTTACTTGTTGTCGGTCTGGAGCACGGCGAGGAAGGCCTCCTGCGGAATCTCGACCCGCCCGACCTGCTTCATCCGCTTCTTGCCTTCCTTCTGCTTCTCGAGGAGCTTCTTCTTGCGGGTGGCGTCGCCGCCGTAGCACTTGGCGAGCACGTTCTTGCGCAGCGCCTTGACCGTGGAGCGGGCGATGATCTGCGCGCCGATCGCGGCCTGGATGGCGACGTCGAACATCTGCCGCGGGATCAGCTCGCGCATGCGCTCGGTCAGCTCGCGGCCACGCCTGTCCGCGTGGCTGCGGTGCGTGATCAGCGACAGCGCGTCGACGCGGTCGCCGTTGATCAGCGTGTCCACGCGCACGAACGGACCGGCCTCGAAGCGCACGAAGTGGTAGTCGAGCGAGGCGTAGCCGCGCGACACCGACTTCAGGCGATCGAAGAAGTCGAGCACGACCTCGGCCATCGGCAGCTCGTAGCTCACCTGCACCTGGCTGCCCAGGTACTGGATGCCGACCTGGCTGCCGCGCTTCTCCTCGCACAACGTGATCACGTTGCCCACGTAGTCCGGCGGCGTGAGGATGTTGGCGCGGATGATCGGCTCGCGGATTTCCTCGACGAGGTTGGCCTGCGGCAGCTTGGCCGGGTTGTCGAGCGGCATCACGGTGCCGTCGGTCTTCAGCACCTCGTACACGACCGTCGGCGCGGTGCTGATCAGGTTGAGGTCGTA
>CAMLSB010000075.1 GCA_946482565.1 uncultured Lysobacteraceae bacterium
GCCGATGTAGATCCACGAGCCGGCCGTCATCTGGCCGTACATCATCAGGCCCTTGGCATCGAGCTCGTTGAAGTGCTCCCAGGTGGCCCAGTGCGGCACCAGGTTGGAGTTGGCGATCAGCACGCGCGGCGCGTCGGCATGCGTGGGGAAGATGCCGACCGGCTTGCCGGACTGCACCAGCAGGGTTTCGTTGTCGCCGAGCTGCTTCAGCGACTCGATGATGGCGTCGTAGCAGGCCCAGTTGCGCGCGGCGCGGCCGATGCCGCCGTACACCACCAGCGCCGCGGGGTTCTCGGCGACGTCCGGGTCCAGGTTGTTCTGGAGCATGCGGAACGGGGCTTCGGTGAGCCAGGACCTGCAGGTGAGCGTGGTGCCGCGGGGCGCGCGGATGACGCGGGACGGGTCGTTGCGGTTGGACATGGAGGGCACGGCCGGATTGCGATGTGAAGGCTCGATTATGCCCGCGCCGTAAAGCCGACCCATGGTCGGCTGGGCTTCGCGAGGTCCGGCGAGTGCAGCCGACCATGGGCCGGCTCTACGATGCAAAGTACTTGACGATGGCATCCGCGAGGCGCTAAATCGGCACCCATGAGCCGACCTCTCCGCGTGGACCGCCCCGAATCCCCCGTCTCGCTGCACGAACGCGCGATGGAGGACCTCCGTTTCATCCGCCGCACGATGGAGCGTTCCGGCTCCTTCACCGCGGTGCCCGGCTGGGGCGGCGTGGCGATCGGCGCGGTCGCCCTGCCCGCTGCGTGGCTCGCGTCGCAGCAGCCGACGCCGCAGCGCTGGCTGGCGGTGTGGATGGCGACGGCCGTCGTGGCGGCGGTGATCGCCGCGGTGACGCTGTCGCTGAAGGCGCGGCGCTTCGGCGCGCCGCTCGCGACCGGCCCCGGCCGCAAGTTCCTGATGAGCTTCCTGCCGCCGGTGGGCGCCGCGGTCGCGCTGACGTTCGCATTGTTTCCGCATGGCGCCACCGCTTTCCTGCCCGGGCTGTGGATGCTCGCGTACGGCGCGGCCGTCATTTCGGCGGGCACGTTTTCCGTCGGCGCGGTGCCGCTGATGGGCATCGGCTTCATGTGGCTCGGCACGCTCGCGCTGGCGACGACGCCGGCGTGGGCGGATGCGTGGATGGCGGCCGGTTTCGGCGGGCTGCACATCGGCTTCGGGTTCGTCATCGCGAGGCGGCACGGTGGCTAGGGCGGCGAAGCGCGCCGTTTCGAAGCGCGCTGGCTCGGAGCCGGCGCCCGCCCCGCCGCGCGCCGCGCCGGCCACGCGCAACGACGCGTCGCACTCCGCCGTCGACCTCGACCGCGTCATCCACGAGCGCGTCCGTCTGGCCATCGTCAGCGCCCTCGCCGGCGCGCCTTCGCTCACGTTCAACGAACTCAAGTCGCTGCTCGAGATCACCGACGGCAACCTGAGCGTGCACGCGCGCAAGCTCGAGGACGCCGGCTTCGTCGCCTGCGACAAGACCTTCGTCGACCGCGTGCCGCGCAGCGAATACCGCCTCACCGCGGCCGGGCGCAAGGCGCTCGATGCCTACCTGCAGCACATGGAAGCGCTGATCCAGCGCGTCCGCGAAGGCTGAGCCGCGCATTCCACCGGGAAGCACTGCATGATCGACCTGCAATCGCCGCTGACCAGCGCCATCGCGTACTGGGAGCCGCGCCGCCTGCTCTACAACGCGTGGCTGCTGGCGGTGGTCGTGGCCACCTGGTTCTTCGACTCTGCGCGCACGCTGCAAGGCACGACGTTCGAGGCGGCGCAGCAGCTGTTCATGCTGGCGGTGCTGGCCAACGTCGCGTATTGCGCCGCGTATGCCGTCGACGTGACCGCGCTGCTGTCCGGCTTCCGCGCGACCTGGCTGCGCAGGCGCTGGATGCTGCTGGCCGTCGGCATGCTGTTCGCCGCGGTGCCGGCGCATTTCATTTCGCGTGGCCTGTTCTCCGCGGGGGCGGGCTGATGTCCCTGCGCCTGCAAGCGAAAATCGCCGCCGCCATCACCGCCGTCGGCGTGGCGGGCGTCGCCGCGATGGTCCACTGGGAAGACGAACCCGGCGCGCTGCCGCTGGCCGTGCTGCTGGGTGGCGGCCTGTGGTGGTTCGCCTCATGGCGTCGCTTGCGCGCGGGCGCGCGACGGGGGCCATAATCGTGACCCGCGTCGGCGGATCCGACGAGCAGGAGTCCCCCATGAAGAAGTGGCTGCTTCCCCTCGCCATCGGCCTGGCGCTGTCGGGCACCGCCGGCGCACAGGATGCGAAACCCGCGCAGGACGCTGCGCCTGCCGCCGCCGCTGCCGCCGCGCCCGCGACCGCGACGCTGCCCGCAGCGATCGCCGCCGCCGTCGCCGATCCGGGCCGCGCGGACGATGCGCAGGTCGACGCTCGCCGCCACGGCGGCGAGATCCTGGCGTTCGCGGACGTGAAGCCCGGCGACAAGGTCCTCGAACTGCTGCCCGGCGGCGGTTACTTCACCCGCCTCCTCAGCAAGACGGTCGGCGCCGACGGCAAGGTCTATGCCGAGATCCCGACCGAGATCGAGAACGCCGACCGCTTCAAGGCGGTGACCGACAAGTATCCGAACGTCGCGCTGCTGCGCGATCCGGCCGCGGCGCCGGTGACGCCGGAATCGGTGGACGTCGCGTTCACCTCGCAGAACTACCACGACTACCCGACGCCCTACCTCGGCAACACCGACGTCGCCGAAGTGGACCGCCACATCTTCTCGGCGCTGAAGCCGGGCGGCCTCTACATCGTCATCGACCATGTCGCGGAAGCCGGTTCCGGTACGCGCGACACGGACACGCTGCACCGCATCGACCCGGCGTTCGTGCGCAAGCAGGTCGAGGCGGCGGGCTTCGAGTTCTTGGGCGAGAGCGACGTGCTGCGCAATCCGGCCGACGACCACACGCTCAAGGTCTTCGACAAGACGATCCGTGGCCACACGGACCAGTTCGTCTACAAGTTCAGGAAGCGGGGCAGTCCTTCCGCCCGTTGATCAGGTTCGCGATCTCGTCGGCGGTGGCCGGCACCGGGGCATCGCCGGCGCCGCCGTCGAACACGACGTGCCACTGCCCGTCGTCGCCGCGCAACCAGGTGGAGATGAAACGGCCGCGTCGATAGCGCTTTTCCGGCGGCGCGGCCGGATTCTCCATCCAGAACGGGCCGCGCGACAGCGCGACCGCGCCGTTGGCGCCGACGTCGACGGCGTCCGGATACCAGTGCAGCAGCACGCCCTTGCCGGCGATCAGGCCGGCCCATTCGGCGGCGATCGCGTCGGCGCCGCGCGTGGCATTGCCGCCGCTCACGAATACCGCATCCTGGTCGAGGTAGCTCGCGAACGCGGCGGCGTCGTGGTCGGCGACCGACTGCGCGAAGCCCGATTCGCGCGCCCAGACGGCACAGGCGTCGGACACCGCGGCGGGGGCCGGCACGGCCACTGGCGCCGTCGGTTGCGGGGCGGCGGTGGCATCCTGTGCCGGTGCCGCGAACGGCGCGACGAGCATTACGAACGCTAGTATCTGGCGCATCCCGATGTCCCCTCGAGCGATGGCCTGAGCTTATCATCGGCCCATGCACAGCCGAGCCCTCGCCACCCTCGCACTCCTTGCCGTACTTGGCGGATGTGCGACCCGCCCGATACCGGAATCCCCTCCACCTGCCACCCCGCCCGCACCGGCGCTCGCACCGGCCGTGCTCCTGGTCTCGATCGACGGCCTGCGCGCCGACGTGATCGGCAGCGGCGTGATGCCGACGCTCGACGCGCTCGCCGCCCACGGCGTGCATGCGGACTGGATGAATCCCTCGTACCCGTCGCTGACCTTCCCGAACCACTACACGCTGGTGACGGGGCTGCGGCCCGACCACCACGGCATCGTCAACAACACGATGCGCGATCCGGTGCTCGGCGCGTTCTCGCTCTCCAACCGCGAAGCGGTCGAGGATGCGCGCTGGTGGGGCGGCACGCCGCTCTGGGTGACGCTGCAGGCGCACGGCGGCCATGCCGCGACGATGTTCTGGCCCGGATCGGAAGCGCCGATCGGCGGCATGCATCCCGACCAGTGGCGACGCTTCGATGCGGCGGTGCCGAATGCCGCGCGCGTCGACACGACGCTCGACTGGCTGTCACGCACGGATGCGGCGCGGCCGACCTTCGTGACGCTGTACTTCGACCAGGTCGACCACGAGGAACACCTGTCCGGCCCAGGTTCGCTGCAGGCGATGCAGGCCGAGGCCGACGTGGACACCGCGCTCGCGCGCCTGGTCGAAGGACTGAATGCGCGCGGCCTGCGCGATCGCGTGGACGTGATCATCGTGTCCGACCACGGCATGGCGCGCGTGCCGCCTGGGCAACGCGAATACCTCGACGATTTCCTCGCGGCGAAATCGCTGCCCGCCACCGCGATCGAAGTGGTGAGCCGCGGCACCGCCGTTGGCGTGGACGTTGCACCGGATGCGGACGCAAGGAAGGTCGACGCGGCATTGGTCGGTCGTCACGCGCATTCGGAATGCTGGCGCAAGGCGGACGTGCCGGCGCGCTGGCATTACGGCACGAATCCGCGCGTGCCCGCCATCGTTTGCCAGGCCGACATCGGCTGGATCCTGCTCACGCGCCCGAAGCCGGATGCGCCCGTGCGCGCCGACATCGACCATGCCACCGGCTCGCATGGCTACGCACCCGAGTCGCCGGAGATGCGCGCGGTGTTCGTCGCCGACGGCCCGCGCTTCGCCGACGGCAAGCGCCTGCCGGCCTTCGACAACGTCGACGTGTATCCGTTGCTCGCGCGCCTGCTCGGCGTGCCCGCCGCGCCCAACGACGGCGACCCCGCGACCCTGTTGCCGGCGCTCGAACCCGGCCACTGAGCGCCCCGGCATCGATGTCCGAATCCGGCGAGTCGGGGGCCTGGCCGGGTGCTAGCCTGCATCCATGGACTCCCCCGCCGCCGCCACCCTGCCCTCGCCCGAAGTCTGCGAACGCGCGCGGCTGAGCCGCGATGCCCGCTTCGACGGGCTGTTCTTCACGGCGGTGAAGAGCACCGGCATCTATTGCCGCCCCGTCTGCCCGGCGCCGACGCCCAGGCGCGCGAACGTCTCCTACTACGGCAACGCGGCCGCAGCTGAAGCCGCGGGCTTCCGCCCGTGCCTGCGTTGCCGGCCGGAGTTGTCGCCCGGCGATGGCGCCTGGCGCCGCGGCGACGCAGCGGTCGCGCGCGCGCTGAAGCTGATCGACGACGGATTGCTGGCCGAACAGCCGCTGTCCGTGCTGGCCGAACGCGTGCACCTGGGCGAACGCCAGTTGCGGCGCCTGTTCGTCGAGCGCCTCGGCGCGCCGCCGATCGGCGTGCACGGCACGCGCCGGCTGCTGTTCGCCAAGCAGCTGCTGACCGAGACCTCGCTGCCGATCACCGACATCGCGCTCGCGGCGGGCTTCGGCAGCCTGCGCCGCTTCAACACCACCTTCCGCGACGCGTACCGGATGGCGCCGCGCGACCTGCGCAAGCGTCCGGCGGCCGCGCGCGCCGGCGACGAAGGATTGGTCCTGCGGCTCGGCTATCGCCCGCCCTACGACTTCGCCGCGCTGCTCGCGTTCATGCGCGGCCGCGCGCTGCCCGGAATCGAGCACGTCGATGACGCGAGCTATGCACGCGCCGTGCTGCCAGGCGATGGCGCTGCCGCGGCGGCCGCGGCGTCGTGGCTGCGCGTCTCGGAATGGCCCGGCGGCGAACACGCATTGCGCCTGGAACTCCACGGCGTGCCGCCGGCGCGGCTGATCGAAGTCGTGAACCGCGTGCGCCGCATGTTCGATCTCGATGCGGATCCGCGGGCGATCGGCGCGGTGCTGTCGCGTTCGCCGCGGCTGGCGCCGGTGCTCGCCGCGCACCCCGGCGTGCGCGTGCCGAGCAGCTGGGACGGATTCGAGGCCGCGGTGCGCGCGATCGTCGGCCAGCAGGTGAGCACGAGCGCCGCGCGCACCATCGCCGCGCGCCTCGCCGAGCGTTTCGGCACGCCGCTTGAGGTGGATTTCGCGCCCGGGGCCGGGCATCCCGCACTCACCCATCGTTTCCCGACGCCGGCAGTGCTGGCCGAAGCCGATCTGTCGGGCATCGGCCTCACGGGCTCGCGCGCGGAAACGCTGCGCACCGTCGCGCGCGCGATGCTCGACGGCAGCGTCGACTTCCGGCCCGAACGGACGCTCGAGGACTTCGTCGCGCGCTGGACGGCGCTGCGCGGCATCGGGCCGTGGACCGCGCAATACCTCGCGCTGCGCGCGCTCGGCCACCCCGATGCCTTTCCCGCCGAGGACCTGATGCTGCAGCGCGCGTTCCCGCAGGAAGCGCCGCGGCTGTCCGCAAAGGCGCTCATCGCGCACGCCGAAGCCTGGCGGCCGTGGCGCGCCTATGCCGTGATCCTGCTCTGGCGCGACCTGATGTCGGCGCCCGCCCCCACGAAATCGAAACGGAAATCCCGATGAACCAGACCGACCCCATCCGCTACACCGTCATCGACAGTCCGGTCGGACCGCTGCTGCTCGCCGCCGACGACGCGCACCTGCAGGTGCTGGAATTCGAAACGCCCGCGCATCCCGTCAAGCGCGGCGCCGCCTGGCGCGAAGGCCGCAATGCGGTGATCGATGCCGCGCACGCGCAGCTGGACGAATATTTCGCCGGCAAGCGCCGCGATTTCGACCTGCCGCTCGCGCCGCAGGGCACCGAGTTCCAGCGCGGCGTGTGGTGGGCGCTGGCCGACATCCCCTACGGCAGGACGATCAGCTACGCGCAGCTCGCCACCCGCATCGGCAAGCCGGCCGCGACGCGCGCTGTGGGCGCGGCGAACGGGCGCAATCCGCTGTCGATCGTGCTGCCCTGCCACCGCGTGATCGGCGCCGACGGCAGCCTCACCGGCTACGGCGGCGGGCTGCCGATCAAGACCTTCCTGCTCACGCTCGAAGGCGCTCTGCCGGCGACACCGACGCTGCTGTGATCGCACGGGACCCGCGCTGCCGCGCGCGGGGCTGCACATCGCACTACGCGAGCAGGGTCCCCATCGCGGCGCGATAACGCGCGGCGATGGCATCGCGGTCGCGATGCCGGCCGTCGGCCACCACGCGCGCGCCGGCGACGTGGACGTCGCGCACCAGCGGCCGGTTGCCGCTGAAGATCCAGCGGTCGACGACGTCATCGGGCGTCGCGCCTGCAAACTGCGGTGCGTCCGCTTCCAGCACGACGCGATCGCCCGCGCCATCCAGCCCCGTGGCATTCGAAGCGCTGGCGTGCACCGCCTCGAGCAGCGTCTCGCCCACGCTCGGCGAGCCGCCGCGCACGGCGATGTTGCGATGGTGCGTCGCCAGGCGCTGCCCGTACTCGAGCCAGCGCAGTTCCTCCACCGGCGACACCGACACCTGCGAATCCGAACCGATGCCGATCGCGCCGCCCGCATCGAGGAAGACGCGCAGCGGGAACAGGCCGTCTCCGAGGTTCGCTTCGGTCGTCGGACAGATCGCGACGGTGGCGCCGCTTTGCGCGATGCCCTCGATTTCGCCGCGCTCCAGGTGCGTGGCGTGCACCAGCGTCCAGCGCGCGTCCACGTCCGCGTTGCCGAGCAGCCATTCCACCGGCCGTGCGCCACGCAGCGCGAGGCAGTCCTGCACCTCGCCCAGTTGCTCGGCGATGTGGATGTGCATCGGCATGTCGCGCGGCAGCGCCGCGAGCACCGCGGCCATCGCGTCCGGCGGCACCGCGCGCAGGCTGTGCAATGCGCAGCCGACACGCAGCGCTGCATCCTCGTCCGCGCGCAGCGCTTCGATCAACGCCAGGAACGCGTCGACGTCGTGCCCGAAGCGCCGCTGCCGCTCGCCGAGCGGGCGCCCGTCGAATCCGCCCGTCATGTACAGCACCGGCAGCAGCGTCAGCCGGATGCCGGTGTCGCGCGCCGCGCGCACCAGCGCGCGCGACATCGCCGCCGGATCGGCGTACGGCCTGCCGTCCGGTGCGTGGTGCAGGTAGTGGAATTCGCAGACCGTCGTGTAGCCGGCCTCCAGCATCTCCGCGTACAGCTGCG
>CAMLSB010000076.1 GCA_946482565.1 uncultured Lysobacteraceae bacterium
CGCCGCGGGTGCGCGATTGCAGGTTTTCCTCGGTGGTGTCGGCGGCAACGTCGGCAAAGGTGTCCGCGAGCGCGTCGAGGTAGCCCTGGAATGGCGTCTCGATCGGCAGCGTCAGCAGGCGCACGCCGAGCGCATCGCACTGCTCGGCGGCAAGATCATTGGACAGGTCGGCGGTGTAGCGCGATGGCATCCGCACCGCGGTGATGTTCTCCGCGCCCAACGCGTCCACCGCGACGGCCAGCACCAGCGCCGAATCGATGCCGCCGGACAGGCCGAGCCAGGCTTTCGCGAAGCCGTTCTTGCGGCAGTAGTCGCGCGTGCCGCGCACGATCGCGCGCCACGCCAGCGCGTCGCGGCTCTCGTCGCCGTCCACGGTCCAGTGCACCGGCGAGAAGCGGCGCGTCCCTGGATCGAAATCGGCGACCAGCCAGTCGTCGAGGAAGGCGGCTGCGGCCGGATGCACGACGCCGTCGCCATCGGCCAGCACCGATGCGCCGTCGAACACCAGCGCGTCCTGCCCGCCGACCGCGTTGAGGTAGGCCAGCGCGACGCCGCCGGCCGCCCCGCCGCCGTTGTCCACCGTTTCCGCGACGCGCTGCGCGATGAGCGCGTCGCGCTGCGCGTGCTTGTCGCGCTCGAACGGCGAGGCGTTGGGCACCAGCACGAGTTGCGCGCCCGCGGCGCAGGTGTCGGCCAGCGGCTCGGGGAACCAGAGGTCCTCGCAGACCACCAGGCCCACGCGCACGCCGTCGACGTCGAACACGCAGGCTTCGCCGTCCGGGTCGACGTCGAAGTAGCGGCGTTCGTCGAACACCGCGTAGTTCGGCAGCTCGCGCTTGCGATAGGTGCACTCGACCTGGCCGTCTCGCAGCACGCTGGCGGCGTTGTAGACGACCGCGCCGGCCGCCTGCGGCCAGCCGACGACCGCGACGATGCCGTGGATGCCGCGCGCGAGTTCCTGCAATGCGGCTTCGCACTCGGCGAGGAACGCCGGGCGCAGCAACAGGTCTTCCGGCGGATACCCGCACAGCGCCAGCTCCGGGAACAGCACCAGGCCGGCGCCGAAGCGGTCGCGCGCCTCCGCGGCCAGGGCGGCGATGCGGCCGGCGTTGCCGGCGATGTCGCCGACCGGGAAATCGAACTGCGCCAGCGCGATGCGCAGGGTCATGGGGCGGCTCCTTCCATGGCGGAAGTCTAAGCGCTCCGCCCACCGGTGACAGCGGGCACTGTTGCAGCCGGCATCGGCGACGGCCGGCACTGGTAGCATCGCCCGCATGGAAGGCGCGTCGAACATCGTCCTCGTGGGGCCCATGGGCGCCGGCAAGAGCGTCGTGGGCGCGTTGCTCGCGCGGCGCCTCGGCCTGCCGTTCGTGGACCTGGACGCCCTGCTCGAAGCCGAGGCCGGCGCGCGCATTGCCGACCTGTTCCGCGACGAGGGCGAGGCCGCGTTCCGCGCCCGCGAGGCCGCGCTGATCGCCCGCTGCCTCGCCGCCGACGGCCAGGTCATCGCCACGGGCGGCGGCGCCGTCCTCGCGGCGGGCAATCGCCGCCCGTTGCGCGAACGCGGCCTCGTAGCCTGGCTGCAGGCGGATCCCGGCACCCAGCTGCGGCGCCTGGAAGGCTGCCGCGATCGTCCCCTGCTCGAAGGCGCGGATCGACGCACGCGACTGGATGCGCTTGCCGCCGAACGCGACCCGCTCTACCGCGAAGTCGCGGACATCACCATCGATACGCGCGAGCTCGATGCCGATGCGGTGGCGAAGGCCCTGGTGGCGCAAGCCGGGGGGCGCTGGCAGGTTCCGGCCGGGGCGTCCGCGACATGAGCACCGGCCATCGCATCGATGTCGGCGGAGAACGCCCGTACCCGATCCATGTCGGCCCGGGCCTGCTCGACGACGGCGCCGCGCTCGCCGCGCACGTGCGCGGCCGCCACGTGCTGCTGGTCAGCGATGGCAACGTCGCGCCGCTGTACGCCGCGCGCGTGGTCGCGGCGCTCGCGGCGCATTCGCGCGCGCAAGCGCTGGTGTCCGTCATCGCCCCCGGCGAAGCGGCGAAATCGCTTCAGGGTTTCTCGGAACTAGTGCGCGAACTCGCGGATTTCGGCGCGACCCGCGACGCCTGCGTGTTCGCGCTCGGCGGCGGCGTGGTCGGCGACCTCGCCGGATTCGCCGCGGCGTCCTGGATGCGCGGCATCGACGTGGTGCAATTGCCGACGACGCTGCTGGCGATGGTCGATTCCTCGGTCGGCGGCAAGACCGCGGTCGACCTGCCGCAGGGCAAGAACCTCGTCGGCGCCTTCCATCCGCCGCGCGCGGTGTTTGCCGACACCGCGACGCTGCGCACGCTGCCCGACCGCGAGCTGCGCGCCGGCCTCGCCGAAACCGCGAAGTACGGCGCGATCGTCGACGCGCCCTTCCTCGCCTGGCTGGACGCGAACGCGGCCGCGCTGCTCGCGCGCGACGACGCCGCGCTCGCCGAAGCGATCGAACGCAGCTGCGCGCACAAGGCCGCGATCGTCGCGCGCGATCCGTTCGAGCACGGCGAGCGCGCGCTGCTCAACTTCGGCCACACCTTCGCGCACGCGATCGAAGCCGAACAGGGTTACGCCGGCAATGCCGGCGGCCTGAACCACGGCGAGGCGGTCGCGGTGGGCATGGTGCTGGCGGCGCGGCTGTCGGCATCGCTCGGGCTGTCGGCGGCCGTGGATGCCGACGCGCTCGCGGGCACGCTGCAGCGGCTCGGGCTCGCCACGGCCCTGCCCCCCGGCCTGGATCCCGCAGCGCTGCTCGCGCGCATGCGCCTCGACAAGAAGGCGGCCGCATCGGGCCTGCGTTTCGTGCTCTGGGAAGGGCCCGGCCGCGCCCGCGTGGTCGGCGACGTACCCGAATCCGCCGTGCTGGAGGCGTTGGCTCAGTAGAGCCGAGCCTGCCGGCTCCGCCATCCATGCCGGCCGAGCATGGCTCGGCCCTACAATATCGCCATGCGCCTCCTGCTCCAACAACGCCCCGACGGCCGCGAAGCCCCGCGCTACGTCCAGCTCATGCTCGAGCGCGACCTGCTCGGCGGCTGGACGCTCGTGCGCGAATCCGGCCAGGCCGGCGGCCGCAGCAGCGTCCGCCGCGACCAGTACCTCGACCAGGCGCAGGCGCTGGCCGCGTTCGAGCACGCGCGCGACCTGCAATTGAAGAAAGGCTTCCAGCTGATGTTCGCGCAAGGCGCGGACGCCCCGAAATGACGGAGATCGAAGTGCCCCATGTGACCCCCGGGAACGACCGCTTCCTGCGCGCGCTCCGCCGAGAGCCCGTCGACTGCACGCCCGTGTGGCTGATGCGCCAGGCCGGCCGCTACCTGCCCGAGTACCGCGCGACGCGCGCGCAGGCCGGCAGCTTCCTGGCGATGGCGAAGAACCCGGACCTCGCCTGCGAAGTCACGCTGCAGCCGCTGCGCCGCTTCGACCTCGACGCCGCGATCCTGTTCTCCGACATCCTGACCGTGCCCGACGCGATGGGCCTGGGCCTGCACTTCGTCGAAGGCGAGGGCCCGAAGTTCGAGCGCCCGGTGCGCGACGCCGCAGCGATCGCGAAGCTCGGCGTCCCGGACATGGAAACCGAACTGCGTTACGTGATGGACGCAGTACGCACCATCCGCCGCGAGCTGCAGGATCGCGTGCCGCTGATCGGCTTCTCCGGCAGCCCGTGGACGCTCGCCTGCTACATGGTCGAGGGCGGCGGCAGCGACAACTACGCGCGCATCAAGGCGCTGGCGCTGAACGACCCGAAGGCGCTGCACGCGCTGCTCTCCGTCAACACCGACGCCGTGATCGCATACCTCTCGGCGCAGCGCGCGGCCGGCGCCCAGGCGTTGCAGGTGTTCGATACCTGGGGCGGCGTGCTGTCGCCGGCGATGTACCGCGAATTCTCGCTGCCCTACCTCACCCGCATCGCGCGCGAACTGGCGCGCGGCGAAGGTGCGGAGCGCACGCCGCTGATCCTGTTCGGCAAGGGCAATGCGCCTTACCTGGAGGATCTCGCGGCCAGCGGCTGCGAAGGCGTCGGCGTGGACTGGACCGTGACGCTGGAAGACGCCGCGCGACGCACCGGCGGCAAGGTCGCGCTGCAGGGCAACCTCGACCCGGCGACGCTGTACGGCTCTCCCGACGCGATCCGCGCGCAGGCGGGCCTCGCGCTCGACAGCTACGCCGCGGGCAACGGAGGTTCGCGCGAGGGCCACGTCTTCAACCTCGGCCACGGCATGTCGCCCGACATGTCGCCGGAGCACGTCGGCGTGCTCGTCGACGCCGTCCACGCGCTGTCCGCCCGCGGCACCTGATCGGAAGCGCGGTGGCCCGCAGCGCAGCGGCTGCGCCGCAGCGCCCGCGACCTGATAGCCTCCCCGGCACCAATCGGGGAGAGCCGGCCATGCGCAACGTCCTGACGTCCTGCCTTCTGGTGCTGGGCCTGCTGTCCATGGGCGCAGTCGCAGCGGCTCCCGCCGCACCCGCGCAATCGAAGACCGCCAGCCCATCCGCGGCTTATTTCGACGATGCAGGCCGGGACGACGTGCTGTCCGGCGGCGTCCGCATGATCCCCATCCACACGCCATCCGGCGATTTCCGCGTCTGGACCAAGCGCGTCGGCAACAACCCGAAGCTCAAGGTCCTGCTGCTGCACGGCGGCCCCGGCGCGACGCACGAGTACTTCGAGGCCTTCGACAGCTGGTTCCCCGGCGCGGGCATCGAGTACTACTACTACGACCAGCTCGGCTCCGCGTACAGCGACCAGCCGAAGGACATGGCGCCGCTGCTCTCGATCGATCGCTACGTCGACGAAGTGGAACAGGTGCGGCAGGCGCTGCACCTGGACAAGGACGATTTCTGCCTGCTCGGTCATTCCTGGGGCGGCGTCCTCGCGATCGAGTACGCGCTCAAGTACCAGCAGCACCTCAAGTGCCTCGTCGTCTCGAACATGATGTCGAGCATCCCCGAGTACAACCGCTATGCGCACGAGACCCTGATGCCGGCGATGGACCAGGCGGCGCTCAAGGAGATCCTCGCGCTCGAGGCGGCGAAGCGCTACGACGACCCGCGCTACGAGGAACTGCTGCAGCCGTTCTACGAGGAACACATCCTGCACATGCCGTCGGCGCAGTGGCCGGAGCCCGTGCTGCGTTCGTTCGCGCACCTCAACAAGGCGGTGTACGTGCCGATGCAGGGCCCGAGCGAAATGGGCGCCAGCGGCATCCTCGCCGACTGGGACCGCACCGCCGACCTGCATCGCATCACCGTGCCGACGCTGGTGATCGGCGCCGGCCACGACACGATGGAGCCGGCGTTCATGGAGAAGATGTCGAAGCTCTTCCCCGACGGCCGTTACCTGTTCTGCCCCGACGGCGGCCACATGGCGATGTACGACGACCAGGCGACGTACATGCGCGGCCTCATCGCATTCCTGCAAGGCGTCGAGCGCGAGGGGCCGCCCGCACGCTGACCGTCGGCGCTAACCGTCGGCGCCGGCCGCCGGGAGCGGTAATTCCACGACGAATCGCGCGCCGGCCCCAGGCATGCTGTCGACGGCGATGCTGCCTCCCATCGCCAGCACCAGTTCGCGGCTGATCGCCAACCCGAGCCCGCTGCCGCCGCCGTGCCGCACGCCCGCGGCGGCCTGGCCGAACCGGCGGAACAGCAATGCGCGCTGCGCCGCATCGAGGCCGGGGCCGGTGTCGTGGACGACGAGGCGCAACCCGCATCCACCCGCGCCCGGCGAGGCGTCGACGCCGACCTCGCCACGCAGCGTGAACTTGATTGCGTTGCCCACCAGGTTGGACAGCACCTGGCGCACGCGCATCGCGTCGCCGATCAGCAGGCGCGGTAACCCCGGCGCGACGGTGGCGCGGAACGCGAGTCCGCGAACGCGCGCCGGCGGGGCGTGCAGCGCGGCGACGCCGCCAAGGAGTTCGCGCATGTCGAAAGGCCGCGGGTCCAGCCGAAGCCCCACCTCGCCGATCCGCGCCAGGTCCAGCACGTCGTCCACCAGGCGCAGCAGGTGCTCGCCCGCCTGCCGGATCGCCTCGACCTGCGAACGTTGCTGCGGCTGCAGCGGGCCGTCGAGCAGCAGTTCGCTCATGCCCAGCACGCCGGTCATCGGCGTTCGCACCTCGTGTCCGAGGTCGGCCAGGAGCTTCCATGCGATCCGGGGCATGCGCCGATCCTCGCGATGCAGGCCGGCGCAGGGCAAGCGGTGCTACTGGAATTCGCCGGAAGCGCTGGCGGAACACGGCGTTTCGCGCATCGCAGCGGCGGCTGCGCCTAGAATCGGTGCATGGCCTCCGCCCCGCCGCTACCGATTGCCGCCCGAATTCCAGCACCCGCCCCGAGGTTGGCGCGCATCGGACGGGCGATCCTGCCACTGTTCGCGAGCCTGCTGCCGGCGAGCCTGCTGCCGGCGAGCGTGATCCTGCTGTTCCTGCTCGCGCCTCGAGCCGCATCGGCGCAGGCCGCGCGCTACGCGCTGGATCCGGTGCATACGCGCGTGGTGTTCGAACTCTCGCACGCGGGTTATTCGCAGGCGATCGGCACGGTCTCCGGCAGCACCGGCACGCTGGTCTTCGATCCGGAAGACTGGAGCAGCGCGCAGGTGTCCGTGAGCGTCCCCATCGCGAAGCTCGACCTCGGCGACGCCGGCTGGAGCCGTGCCGCGCTTGGCCGCGGCCTGCTCGACGGCGCCCGTTATCCGGTGGCGACCTTCGTGTCCACGCGCGTCGAGCCGCTGGATGCGACGCATGCGCGCGTCATCGGCATGCTGACCCTGCGCGGCGTCGCGCGCGAAGTCGCGCTGGACGTGAAGTTCAACCAGCTCAAACGCTACCCGTTGCCGCCGTTCAGGCGAACTGCGGGATTCTCGGCCACGGCCACGCTGAGCCGCGCGGCGTTCGGCGCCGACGCCTGGTCGAGCCTGATCGGCGACACCGTCGCGCTGCGCATCGAGGCCGAGGCGCGCCGCACGGACGACGTGCCCGATGTACCCGATGTGCCGGGCGCCGCCCGACCCGATCTCCCGCCGCAGGATCCGGAGCGATGACCTGGAAGAACACCGCCGAGCGCTGGGGACCCGTCAGCCAGTCGCTGCACTGGCTGGTCGTGCTGCTGGTGCTGGTGCTCGCGATCGTCGGCCTGAGCCTGGACTCGCTGCCGAAGACCCCGAAGTATTTCTGGGTGTTCACGATGCACAAGTCCATCGGGATCACCGTGCTCGCACTGGTGTTGTTGCGCATCGGCTGGCGCCTCTACGCCGGCGCGCCGGCGCCGGTCGCGGGCACGCCGTCGTGGCAGGCGCGCATCGCAGCGACCACCCATGTGCTGCTGTACGGGTTGCTGCTGGCGATGCCGCTGTCCGGCTGGCTGTACGACTCGGCCAGCGGCCTGCGTCCGTTCCGCTGGTTCGGACTGGTGCCGATGCCGAAGCTCGCGGCGCCCGCCAAGGGACTCGCCGACACCGCACGCGACGCGCACGAATGGCTGTTCTGGGTGCTCGTCGCGCTGGTCGCGCTGCATGCCGCGGCCGCGCTGCACCACCACCTGTTCCGCAACGACCCCACCCTGTCCCGCATGCTTCCCGCCAAGCGCAGGAGATTTCCATGAGTTTCGATACTGCTGCCCGCGCCTGCCGCGGCCGCCTGCCCGCGCTGGTCCTTGCGCTCGCCGCGACAATCGCAGCGCTCCCGGCCATGGCCGCCGACTACGTCCAGGCCGCGGGCTCCACGCTCGTGTTCGCGACGAAGTACGACGGCGAAGTCTTCACCGGCAGCTTCCCCGCGTTCACCACCAAGCTGCGGTTCGACCCCGCGCACCTGGAGAACTCGCGACTCGAGGTTGCGATCCCGCTCGCCGGCGCGAAGACCGGCAACGACGACCGCGACGGCACGTTGCGCGGCACCGACTTCTTCGATGTCTCGAAGTTCGCGCAGGCCCGCTACACCGC
>CAMLSB010000077.1 GCA_946482565.1 uncultured Lysobacteraceae bacterium
TGTCCTCGATGTTGGTGTAGCCCACGCCCAGCGTCAGCGGCGCGAAGTAACCGACCACGCCGACGGCAATGCCGCCGATCGCCGGCCACCACATCCAGTGCACCGGCAGTTTCTCGAAAGCATCCTCGATGCCGTACACGATGTGCGTCACCGCCACGCTCACGAAACCGATCGCCGCGCCGAGCGCGACATACACCGCGAGCGCGCCCATGCCCGGCTCGGCGACGTAGGGCATCGCGAAGACCGGCGTATTGCCCACCATCGCGTAGCGCACGCTGGCAGCGGCCACCGTCGCCAGCGCCACCGGGATCAGCGAACGCGGCCGCAGTTCGAACAGCAGCAGCTCCACGGCCAGGATCACCGCCGCCACCGGCGACCCGAAGATCGCGGTCATGCCGCCGGCCGCGCCTGCGGCGAGCAGCACCTTGCGTTCGTCGCCGGTCACGTGCAGCAGCTGGCCGAGGAAGGAACCGAGCGCGCCACCGGTCGCGATGATCGGGCCCTCCGCGCCGAACGGACCGCCGGTGCCGATCGCGATCGCCGACGACACCGGCTTGAGGAAGGTGATGCGCGGCGGGATCTTCGATTCGTTGAGCAGCACCTGCTCCATCGCCTCGGGGATGCCGTGGCCGCGGATCGCGCGCGAACCCCAGCGCGCCATCAGGCCGACGATCAGGCCGCCGATCACCGGCACCACGATCACCCACATCCCGAGGTGGTGGCCGGCGGGCGACACGTTCTCGACCGACCAGCGGCCGTAGAACGCCGCGTTCGTGACCAGCGAGATCAGCGCCACCAGGATCCGCGCGATGAAGGCCGCGCCGACGCCGAGCGCGATCGCCACCGCGCACAGCAGCAGCACCCGCGGCTCCACCAGGGTCGAGCGCCGCGGCATCGACGCCGCGTCGAGGCTGGCGCCGAGCGCGGGCGCCACCGGCATCGCGCCGGTGATCGCCTCCTCGCGGAGGTTGGGGTGGTCGGTGTTTCCAGCGCTCATCGCGTTCCCTGCTGCGGTGCAACAGAGGGAATGCTACCGCGATGCGCCGCGGATTTCAGGTACCGGCGTCGCGACGTCCCTGGGGCGCGATGGCGGGCTCGGACGCGGTGAAGCGTGGCAACGCCATCAGGTAGTCCCAGGCCTCACCCGCCTCGTAGGGCTCCAGCGTGGGCTCCGACATCGACCGGCTCGCCGCCGGCAAGGCGTGCGCGCTGCAATCCGTTCCCTGGCACGTCCACGCATCGCCGCGCAACGCGCGGAACTCGATCGACACCGGATGCAGGTCGGCGATGTGCCGCGCCATCGTGGTGGGTGGCGTGTAGGGCTTGTCGTCCAGGAACATCTCCCGCGGCTTCCCGGTCATCGCGTGCACGTTGCCGGTGAGCACCAGGACACGCGACCCCGGATGCGCCTTGATCGCCGTCCGCAGCGTCGACGCCATCCGCGCATCGCGCTCGCCCTTGCCCGCCGCGTCGAACATCACGATCGAGATGTCCGCGCCAGTCGCATGCAATGCACGCACCCGCTCGATCAGTGCGGCCATCGCCTGGCTGTCGCGGCCATCGTGGATGCGCTCGTTCCAGTGCGCGCCGGCCAGCAGGTTCGCGCGATCGGCAGCGGTGCCCTTCGATGCAAGATAACGGTCCACGCGGGACTGGTCGACGCTCGCCGCTTCGAGCCCCAGCAACAGCGGCTTCTTGCCGGCACCAGTGGTCCAGCGTGCGGCCAGTTCACCCGTGATCGCGGGAATCTCTTCGGTCCCATGGATCTCGCCGAGCATGACGACGTGCTGGGCGCCCAGCTCGCCATCGATCAACTTCGCGGCCTGCGTCGCAACGCGGGCGACATCGCCGGCTTCCTGCGCCCCGGCAGCGTGCATTGCCCCGATGCCGATCAATACCGCGGCAATCGCCGCCAGTCTCCATTTCCCCACGGCACGCATCCTTGTCTCGAACTGGTGTGGCCGTACGACCGCCCGACGGATCGAAAGTTCTCCCACTTGTCCTTGCACCCGCCGCAGTCGCTCTACCGGCCGCCGATCGCGATCCCCGGCCCGAGCAGCAGGACCGACGCGGCGGCCACGCCGGCGCCGGCGGCCAGCCACGGCCACGAGCGCCCGATCCCGCCCGCGACGTCCGCGGGCGACGCGGCCTTGCCGGCCCGCGCCGGCAGGAACAGCAAGCCGATCGACAGGCCGAGCGATTGTTCGAGCGCGCGCGGAAGCGACACCGCCAGCGGCCACTGCCGGTCGAGGACGATCGTCGCGCAGGCGATCGCGCCGGCCCCCAGCCACGCCACGAGCGCGATCCTCCCGGCGCGTGCGCGCGGCGAGGCGAACGGTGCGAGCCGGGTACCGCACGCACGTACCGCCCACGCATAGCCGAGCAGTCCCAGCGCGAGCAGCGCATACCGCGCGGGCTCGCCAGCGTGGAGATCGTGCATGGCCCACGCCCAGTCGTCGGTCCGCGTCGCCGCGCTGAAGGCCAGCTGCAGCGAAAACCAGAACAGGTCGAAGGCGGCCAGGAGGACCAGGAACAATCGCGCCGCCGGCGAAAGGCGCGGCGCCCCGCGCAACCACAGCAACGCAGCAGCGCCGACGAGCAGGTTCGCGAACGGGCCCGCGAGGTCGACGACGGAGCCGCGCACGGAGCAGTCGACGTACGTGGACGACAGCGACGCGATCCTTCCGCCGAGCGCCATGCACCCCGCGCCATGGCCGAACGCGTGGTGCACGACATCGGCGGCGACATAGGCCAGCAGGCCGACCGCGGCGATCGTCGCGACGTGATCCCGGGCCGCGGCCGGTCCCCGCTCGCTAGCCACCCGGAGACGCTTCCCGAAGGCCGCCGGGCACCGCCGGCGCAAGGCCCTTGAACAGCAGCGCCAGCCCCGCGATCCTGACCCACCGCGAGCCCGCCTCGCGGGCTTCCTCGAACGCATCCATGGTGTCCCCTCGTTGGCCGGCCCCGCGCGGGATACTAATCCCGATCGGGCCCGAGTCGCAGGGGGCGGCGATCCTCAGCCGCGGCGCGCGGCCTCGATGGCGGCGACGTCGATCTTGTGCATCGTCATCATCGCGTCGAACACGCGCTTGGCCACGGCCGGATCGGGATCCGTGACGCCTTCCGTCAGCGCGACCGGCGTGATCTGCCAGGACAGGCCCCACTTGTCCTTGCACCAGCCGCAGGCGCTTTCCCGGCCGCCGTTGCCGACGATGGCATTCCAGTAGCGATCGGTCTCCGCCTGGTCGACGGTCGCGACCTGGAACGAGAACGCTTCGTTGTGCTTGAACGTCGAGCCGCCGTTGAGGCCGATGCACGGGATGCCCATCACAGTGAACTCGACCGTGAGCACGTCGCCCTGCTTGCCGGAAGGGAAGTCGCCCGGCGCGCGATGCACGGCGCCGACGGAAGAATCCGGGAACGTCTGTGCATAGAAGCGCGCCGCTTCTTCCGCATCGCGGTCGTACCAGAGGCAGATCGTGTTCTTCGCGGGCTTGGCCATGTCGCTGTGCTCCTCCGTGGGGACCGGGCGGATCCTAGCGCGCCCGCGCTCAGGCCTTCTTCACGAACTCCGACTTCAGCTTCATCGCGCCGAATCCGTCGATCCTGCAGTCGATGTTGTGGTCGCCATCGACCAGGCGGATGCCGCGGACCTTGGTGCCGACTTTCAATGCCGACGACGCACCCTTGACCTTCAGGTCCTTGACGATGGTGACGTCGTCGCCGTCGGCGAGCACGTTGCCGAGCGCATCGCGATGGACCGTATTGGTCTCCGCAGCTTCCGCGGAGACTTCCGCTGCCGCGGACCATTCATGGCCGCATTCCGGGCATACCAGCATCGCGCCATCCGGATAGGTGAGCGTCGAGCCGCAGGACGGGCAGGCGGGCAAGCTGTCGTTGTCGGAAGTCATGTTCGCCGTAGTCAGTGGTCGAGCAGCACCAGCACGAACGCGATGGCCGCCGGCAATGCCTGGATGAAGAGGATCCTGCGGCTCGCCGTCGCAGCGCCGTAGAGCCCGGCGACGATCACGCAGCACAGGAAAAAGCCCTGGAACACGCGGCCCCCGGCGCCGCCGAGCAGCAGCCCGAACAGCAATCCCGCCGCGAGGAAGCCGTTGTACAGCCCCTGGTTCGCCGCAAGCACCTTCGACGCCCGCGCGAAGTCCTCCGTCGTGCCGAACGCGCGGCGTCCGCGCGGCGTGGTCCACAGGAACATCTCGAGCACGAGGATGTACACGTGGATGAGCGCGACGACCGCGACGGCGACGACGGCGGCGACGTGCATCAGAACGCGTACTTGAGCAGGATCGAAGCGATCATCAGCAGCGCGCCGCCGATGGACGTGTGGTACGCAAGCGCGGCAGGGCCCGTGCGCTGCCTCACCTCGGAGATGGGGCGGAAGCCGTCGTGGTACGCGGCATGCGCGACCAGGGCCATGCCGATCGCCGCGAGCAGGTCGTAAACGTGTTTCCCGTGGAAAATGAAGTCGATCATGTTCGTCACCGCCACCAAGGTGGCGACGAGGACCAGGATGCGGGTGCCCCTGGCGGGTGCTGCGGCTTCCATGCGTGTTTCTCCTGTTGGGCCAGCGATCTGGCCGGCTGCCATTTTCTCACGCCGCAGCGACACGCGTCGACCGGCTGTCGCGGTGGATGCGGGCGAAGAAATAGACGATGACCAGCATGCCGAGCGCCGACGGTGCTATCTGCGACCACGGCTGCCCGGCACGGATGACGTTGCCGACCAGTGCCGACAGCATCGCGAAGATCGACGCGACCAGCTTGTAAGTGTGCTCGTAGCGCCACAGGCTGCGATGCCAGCGCCGCGGGAACAGCCAGCGCGCGCCGTCGTAGGCCAGCAGCACGCCGAGCGCACCCAGCGACCCGCGCTCGACGATCGGCGACTGCGACGGATGCGCGAGCACGATGGGCACCAGCCATGCCGCGATCGCCAGCGCGACCAGCGTCAGGGCCCCATCGACCCACTGCGGACCACGACTGCGCGTATAGATCGAGCGCCAGCCGCTGACGAGCTGGTACGGCACCAGCAGCGACAGCACCGCGAAGATCGGCACGAAACGGAAGAACAGCGTGCCCGCGATCGCCGACAGGCTGACGACAAGCGTGAAGCCGGCGAACAGGCGCCCCAGGCGGCGGTGTTCCGGCGTGCCCTTGGTTTTCGCGAGGATGGCGAAGCCGATGCCGAGGGCGATGCTGCCCGCGCCCACGTGGACGATGAGGTTGGCCAGGTGCGCGGTGGTCATCGGGCGAATTCCGCAGCGATCATCGCGCCGCCACGGCGCGTCGGCGCCGTTGCAGCAGTGCCGCGACGATCGCCCATCCGAACACGACCGGCACCGCCAACAGCAGCGCGAGCGTGTAGGTCATCCAGAGCCAGCTTTGCCACCCGGAGTAATGGAGCTGCATGCCGCCCGCGATCGCCATCGAGACCGGCAACCACGCGATCGCGGCCACCAGCGTCGCCTTCGCGACCGCACGCAGCCGCGAACCGGGCGCGCTCGACAGCACGGGAATCGCCGCCAGGGCCACCAGCATCACCGCCGCGGCGATGTTCCCCGCCGGGAAGGCGAACGGCAGCTCGACGTCGAGCAGCTCGCTGCCGGAAAACAACAACCAGCCGGCGAACCCGGCGATCGCCAGGCACACAAGGACACCGACGGCAGCTTTCATGCTCGAATTCCCCGCCACGTCAGTCGGGCTTGCCGAATTGCCGGCACGCCGACACCACGAACCCGCGCGTCAGCCCGGCCTGTTCGATCGCGTGCAATCCCGCGGCGACGGAGCAACTCGCGCCGTCGCGGTTCGCGCACGCCGAATAGCCGCCATCCGCGCTCCTCGGCGCCGCCGCAGCCACGCGCGACTTGTCCGCGGCCGGAAGCCCGGCGATGTAGACGTCCTCCGCGTCGAGCAGGTCCGCGGGCGACGCGTAGCGCAGGCGCGCCGCGGGGCAAGCCTGCCCGGCCTGACGGAACAGCGACTCGAACGATGGGCCGGTCAGCGCCTGCAGGTCATGGCCACGAGCGGCCGGCTCCCGTGGTCCGGCCAGGCATGCGCCACCCCATGCGCCCGCGAGTACGAGCACGCCAGACACCATGCGCTTGCACTTCATGTCGCTCGCTCCCCAAATGACGGCCGCGGCCGGGCCGGACGCATTGTCGGCCAGCCTCTTCAAGAAAGCGATCCGCCCCGGCGGCGGCGCTCGTTCGTTACCCTCGCCCCCAACAGGAAGCCGACACCAATGAGCAGGCACAGCGCCGAGGTGGCGACGACGAAGGCATTCAGCCCGCCGCAGCGCCCGCAAAGCCGGCCCAATGCCGCGGGATCCCGAAGCGCCAGCACCGGGAAACAGAGTCCCCGCACCACCAGCCCCACGCCGACGACGCCGAGCACGACGCGCGTCGCCGGCAGGCGTCGCAGCAGCCCGAGCGCCGAGAACGCATACGCCGCGAAGACCAGCAGAAGGCACGCGATCACCACGCAGGAAACGATCGGTCGCGCGCGCCCCGCTTCCGCCATCGCGACAAGGCCCTGCGGCGCACCGGCGAATCTGTACCACGCGGTCCCGCCAAACGGGATGGCCAGATGCAGCAAGGCGCCGGCGACGCATAGCGCGCCGGAAGCGCGTAGCCATGCCATGGAAATTCGGGACATCGCTGGCTCCAGGACCATCAGTCCGTTGCGGAAACCTGCTTGACGGCGGGGGCCTGCTCAACTTCATTCTCGGCTGCGCATCAGCGCCGAATCAAGCCGGGTCGCGTAAGGGCTCCGGCTTTCCCAGATGATGGGCCTAGATCTGATTCGTCTGGCTCGTGCCGTTGATGAAGAAGCCGACCAACGTGAGACCATCTCCACGCTGCGTCACCGTCAGCCTCATGTCGCCTGACGAAAAAGGCCCTTGGCTGAGCTTGATCTTGTAATTCAGGTTGAAGTAGTCACGACCGCCATCCGAGCCGGCAAGCACCGAACCAACATAGGCTGGAGCACTGGGAGTGCCAAGCACCTTGTAAAGATTTTCGAGCTGGGCGGTGAGCTGTTCCTGCGACAGCTGGGCCTTGGCCACGCCGTCGAACTTCGCGTACAGCCCTGCTGCGTCCCTGCTGTTGTAAAGCGCAAGTACCTCGTTGGCGAGTTCAAGCGCCTTGCTTTCGGAAATGTCCGGCGTCCCGGACTGCACCTTTTCGTGAGGCACGCTTGCCGACCTCCAGAAGGTGGCGTAGCTCGTGATGCCCAGGTTGAGCGCAAGCAGCGCAATGATGGCGTAGTGGCGAATGGCTGCTTTGTCGGATGCCATGGAAATTCCCTGGGGCGGTTGAGGCCTGGGTCAGGCCGGGTTGATTGGCGACGGCAATGATCAATCTTCGATGACGGCCAGGCCCCGGCGCCTGAGGTCTGCCAGGGAATCCAGCATCGCCTGTATCGCATCGGCGGAATGGCCTTGCCATTCTTCGACGATCCCGACGATCCGGAGCGGTGCCGGCGTGCGATAGGAGCGGGTCGGGTTACCCGGAAACCTCTTGTTCGTCAGGTTCGGGTCGTCTTCGAACGGGCCGGTTGGCTCCACGACATAGATGTGTCCGCGACCAGTCGCCCCCGACAACGAGGTCGCAAGCTCCGCGCCCCAAATCGCGGGCTCCATCAAGGAGGAAAAGTAAAGGTGCTTGAGGGTACGGCCTTCTTCGAAATGCGACGGATGGCCCGTGGTCAGCAATTCACCGATCTCCAGGATGGCTTTCGTCCCGTGATAGAAGGGGCCGGGAACCTGGCTGCTGTTCTCGTGCGAAACTGGCGTCCAATCATTCGACATCTATTGGTTCGGCTTGAATGAATTGTTAGGCATCGCACCCGTTACCTCGCCGATGTGCGAAGCCCGCCAGAAACTCGATCCCCCGATCGCTGTGGAGCAGCGTATCGCAACCCGGACGACGTGTCC
>CAMLSB010000078.1 GCA_946482565.1 uncultured Lysobacteraceae bacterium
GCGGCGCGATGAACGGCATCCTCACGCTGTCGGGCGTGTGGCACAAGCTGCGCACGGACCCGATCCTGAAGTTCCTGATCGTGGCGATCAGCTTCTACATGATCGCGACGTTCGAGGGCCCGCTGCTCTCGATCAAGACCGTCAATTCGCTCAGCCACTACACGGACTGGACGATCGGCCACGTGCATGCCGGCACGCTCGGCTGGGTGGCGATGATCTCGATCGGCTCGCTGTACTCGCTGTGGCCGCGGCTGTTCGGGCTGCAGGGCATGTACTCGACGAAGCTCATCGACGTGCACTTCTGGCTGCATACGCTCGGCGTCGTCTTCTACATCGTCTCGATGTGGATCGCCGGCATCACCCAGGGCCTGATGTGGCGCGCCACCAATGCCGACGGCACGCTGACCTACAGCTTCGTCGAGTCGCTGGTCGCGACGTATCCCTATTACCTGGGACGCCTGATGGGCGGCCTGTTCATCGTGGCCGGCATGTGCCTGATGGCCTGGCACATGTGGCGCACCCGGCAGATGGCGGGCGCGGGCGCGCCCGCGGCGCAGCCGGTGCTGGCCCCCGATGTCGCCGAAGCGACGGCCTGAGGACGCGACGACATGGGCATTGCACACGAGAAACTCGAGAAGAACATCGGCCTGCTGGCCGTGCTGGTCGCGGTCGCGGTGTCGCTCGGCGGCCTGGCCGAAATCGTCCCGCTGATGTTCCAGGCCGAGGCGATCAAGCCGCTGCCGGGCATCAAGCCGTACCCGGCGCTGCAGCTGGCGGGCCGCGACGTCTACATCCGCGAGGGCTGCTACGGCTGCCATTCGCAGATGGTGCGCACGCTGCGCTTCGAGACCGAACGCTACGGCCACTATTCGCTGGCGGGCGAGTCGGTGTACGACCGGCCGTTCCAGTGGGGCTCGAAGCGCACCGGGCCGGACCTGGCGCGCGTCGGCGGGCGCTATTCGGACGACTGGCACCGCGTGCACCTCACCGACCCGCGCGCGGTGGTGCCGGAATCGAACATGCCGGCGTTCCCGTGGCTGGAGAAGAACCTGGTCGACGGCGAGGACATCACCACGCACATGCGTGCGCTGCAGCGCCTCGGCGATCCGTACAGCGACGCGGAAATCGCGGCCGCCCCGCGCGACGTCGCCGGCAAGACCGAACTCGACGCCATGGTCGCCTACCTGCAGGGCCTCGGCACGCACGCGCCGCGGGGGAACTGACGACATGGTTTCCGGAATCGTGACCTCGTTGCTGTTGCTGCTGTTCATCATGCTGTGGGCCTGGGCGTGGCAGCCGCGCCTGCGCCGCGGCTTCGACGAGGCCGCGCGCCTGGCCGTGGACGACGCGATCCCCGCCGGCGAACGGCGTACCGCACCCGCCGATGCGGCGGACGTCGCCGCGAAGGAGCCGCGCGCATGAGCACCGGCTGGAACTGGTACGTCATCGTCCTGCTCGCGTTCAACCTGCTCGGCTGCGCATGGCTGCTGTGGTGGACGGCGAAGCGCCGCCCCGGCGACCCGAAGCCGGAGGACACCAGCCATTACTGGGACGGCGACATCACCGAATACAACAAGCCGATGCCGCGCTGGTGGATCAACGGCTTCTTCCTCGCGATCGCGTTCGGCATCGGCTACCTGCTCTGGTACGGCGGCCTCGGCACGTACGCGGGCTTCGGCAAGTGGAGCTCGCAGGGCGAGCATGCGCTGGACAAGGCCGCGGCCGATGCGCGCCTGGAGGAAACCTTCGCCGCGTACCGCGACAAGCCGCTGCCGGAACTGGCGCGCAATCCGCAGGCGATGGAGCTGGGCCGTTCGATCTTCGCCAACACCTGCGCGACCTGCCACGGTTCGTCGGCGAAGGGCGCGACCGGCTATCCCAACCTCACCGACGACATCTGGCACTGGGGCGGTTCGCCCGAGCGCGTGCTGCAGACGGTGCTCGACGGCCGCGAGGGCGTGATGCCGCCGTGGGGAACCGTGCTCACCGGCATGGGCGGTGACAACGCCGTGGACTACGTGATCGCCTACGTCCGCGCGCTCAAGGACCCCGCGCTGGTGCGCAACAACTACATGGCCGCGCAGGGCAAGCAGCTGTACGACGGCGTGTGCGTCGCGTGCCATGGCATCGCCGGCAAGGGCAATCCCGAAATGGGCGCGCCGGACCTGACCGACGATTACTGGTTGTACGGCGACAGCAGCGCCGTGCTGCACAAGACGATCGCCGAGGGCCGCCACGGCACGATGCCGGCGCACCGCGCGCTGCTCGGCGAGACGCGCGCGCGCCTGGTCGCGGCGTGGGTCTGGTCGCTGTCGAACCAGCAACCCGCCGCGACGGCTGGCGCGGGGGCCGCGAAGGCGCCACAGTAAGCCATGCCCGTCCCGCTTCCGACGCCGGAATTCGACCACCCACCGCGCCCGATGGTGCAGCGGATCGGCGCGATCCTGTGGCCGAGTTTCTTCGCCGCGGGCGTGGCGACCTCGGTGTTCTTCGCGTTCATCGACCCGCTGGAATTGCGCGACCTGACGTTCCCGCACCTGCCGCTCACGCGTGGCGCCGGCTACACGATCGGCTTCTTCACCTTCTGGCTCGCGACGTCGTCGTCGAGCCTCTTCACCTGGATCCTGCTGCGGCCTTCGAGCCGCTTCAACGGACCCAAGACCGGGCAGTAACGGGCCGTGGCGAAAGGCATCGACATCGACCTGCTGGACGCCGGCGGCGACTCGCTGTACGTCAGCGAGCGCAAGGTCTATCCGCGCGACGTGTCCGGCCGCTTCGACCGCTTGCGCAAGCTCGCCGTGTTCTGGCTGCTGGGCATGTACTACGTGTTCCCGTGGCTGCAGTGGGACGGGCGCCAGGCGGTGCTGTTCGACCTGCCGGCGCGCAAGTTCCACGTGTTCGGGCTGACGTTCTGGCCGCAGGATTTCAGCCTGCTGGCGATCCTGCTGGTGATCCTCGCGCTGGTGCTGTTCTTCGCCACCGCGCTCGCCGGGCGGCTGTGGTGCGGCTACGCCTGCCCGCAGACGGTATGGACCGAAACCTTCCTGTGGATGGAGCGCTGGACCGAGGGCGACCGCCAGAAGCGGATGAAGCTCGACGCCGGCCCGTGGACGCGCGAAAAGCTGCTGCGCAAGGGCGCCAAGCACGCGTTGTGGCTGGTGTTCGCGCTGTGGACGGGCTTCACCTTCGTGGGCTTCTTCACTCCGATCACGAGCCTGGGCGCGAGGCTGTGGCCGTTCGCCTGGAACGGGACCGAAACGTTCTGGGTGCTGTTCTATGCGCTCGCCACCTGGGGCAACGCCGGCATCCTGCGCGAGCAGGTGTGCAAGTACATGTGCCCGTACGCGCGCTTCCAGAGCGCGATGTTCGACCGCGACACGCTGGTGATCGCGTACGACCCGATGCGCGGCGAACCGCGTGGCCCGCGCCGCCGCGGCCTGCCCAGCGTGCTCGAGCGCGCACGCGGGCTGCTCGACGTGCGCGCGGCCTACGACTACGTGTTCCGCGCCAGCAAGCATCCGAGCGCCGCGCAGGCGCGCCTGCAGGCTGCCGGCACGGTGATGCTGGGCGACGCCGGCGCCGAGGCCATGCCGCTGCCGAAGTTCGCGTTCGAGGAACTGGGCGACTGCATCGACTGCACGATGTGCGTGCAGGTGTGCCCGGTCGGCATCGACATCCGCAATGGCCTGCAGTACGAATGCATCGCCTGCGGCGCCTGCATCGATGCCTGCGACGACGTGATGGACAAGGTCGGCATGCCGCGCGGGCTGATCCGCTACACCACGCAGAACGCGCTCGACGGCGGGCGCGTCCGCGTCCTCCGGCCGCGCATCCTGGTCTATGCCGCGTTGCTCGTGGTGCTGGTGGCGGCGTGGAGCTGGGGCGTGGCCAACCGCAGCCCGCTGATCGCCGACGTGCTGCGCGACCGCAACGCGCTGTACCAGCTGCATGGCGATCGCGTCGACAACAGCTACACGCTGAAGCTGGTGAACAAGACGGACGCGGACCAGGTGTATCGCGTCCGGATCGAAGCGAAGGACCCGTCCCTGGCGCTGGGCGATGCGCCCGTCGCGGTGCGCGTGCGCGCCGGCGAAGTGCTGTCGCAGGCGATCCAGGTCGGCGCGCCGGCCTCGATCCACGGGCGGCATCCGCTCGTGTTCGTGGTCGAGGCCGCGGATGGCAGCGCCGCCGCGCGCGTGGACAGCAGCTTCTTCGGACCGATGTGACATGGACAACGAATCGCCCTGGCGGCAACCCGTGGTGTGGCTGATGGTGGCGCTGGTCGCGGCCGCGGTCATCGGTGGCGTGGTGATGGTGCGCGTGGCCGGCGGCGACGGCAGCGTCGACGCCGTGCCCGACGACGTCCAGCGCACGGGCCAGGCGCAGCAGGCCGACCTCGGTCCCGACCAGCGTGCCGCCGCGCGAAAGCTGAGCGCGATCCTGCGCATCGATGCGAAGGGCGGCTTCGTCGAAGTGGTGGCGGTCTCCGGCGACTTCGACCGCGCCGCGCGCATGCGGTTGCGCCTGCACCACCCGCTGCGCGCGGCCGACGACCGCGTCCTCGAACTCGCGCCCGGCGGCGCCGGCTGGCGCGCCGACGCGCGACCCGCTGGCAACCACGACTGGAACCTGCAGCTCGAGCCTGCGGACGACGCCGGTGCCTGGCGCCTGCTCGGCCGGCTCCCTCGCGGCCAGCTCGCGGCGCGGCTGCACCCCGCGCTGGACGACGCGGACGACGCGGACGACGAGACGCCCGACGACGCTCCGGGCGACGCGCAACCGTAACGCGATGGACGCCCCCGCGGCCTGCCACCACTGCGGCGAAGCCCTGCCGCAATCGCCCGCGCGCGCCGACATCGACGGCGCGTCGCGCGCCTTCTGCTGCGAAGGCTGCGCCGCGGCCGCACGCTGGATCCGCGACGCACGCCTCGACGACTACTATCGCCTGCGCAGCGCCCCCGCCGGACGCGTCGACGCCGATGCGCCGTCGCTGGCGGCGTGGGATCGCGAAGACCTGCTCGCAGGCCATGCGCACACGGTCGACGGTGGCCGCGAGATCACCGTCCTGACCGACGGCATGCGCTGTGCCGCCTGCGCCTGGCTGGTCGACCGCGCGCTGGCGCGCGAGCCCGGCGTGCTCGAATCCAGCGCGAACGCCGTGACCGGCCGCATCCGCATCGCCTGGGATCCCGCGCGCACGCCGCTGTCGAAGCCGCTCGCGCGGCTGGCGGCGCTCGGCTATCGCCCCTATCTCGCCACCGGCGAGGCGCGCGAGCGCGCGCGGCGCGCCGACCGCAACCGCGCGCTCCTGCGCATCGGCCTGGCCGGGCTCGGCGCGATGCAGGCGATGATGTTCGCCGAGGCGCTGTACCTCGACACCGCGGGCGAGATGCCGCTGCCCACGCGCGACTTCTTCCGCTGGATCACGTTCCTGGTGTCGACGCCGGTGGTGTTCTGGGCCGGCTGGCCCTTCCTCGCCGGCGCCTGGAACGAATTGCGCGGGCGCCGCCCGGGCATGGACACGCTGGTCGCGGGCTCGACGCTGCTGGCGTGGGCCGCGAGTACCTGGGAAACCGTGCGCGGCGGCGAACACGTCTGGTACGACGCGGCGGTGATGTTCGTGTTCCTGCTGCTGGTCGCGCGCCAGCTCGAGCAGCGCGCGCGCGGCATCGCGAGCGCGCAGGTCGACGCATTGGCGCGGGCGCGGCCCGCATTCGCGACGCGGGAACTGCCCGATGGGAGCCGCGAATCCGTGCCGATCGATGCGCTCGCGATCGGCGACATCGTGCGCGTCGCCGTCGGCGAGCCGGTGCCCGCCGACGGCGTGCTGCTGGAAGCCGAAGCACACTTCGAGGAATCGCTGCTCACCGGCGAATCCGCGCCGGTCGCGCGCCATGCCGGCGATCCGGTGTACGCCGGCACCGCCTGCCGCGAACACGCGGCGCGGCTGCGCATCACCCAGGTCGGCGCCGGCACGCGGTTGGCGGAACTGGCGCGGCTGGTCGAGCGCGCGCAGGCGCATCGCCCGGCGCTGGCCATCGGCGCGGAACGCATCGCGACCTGGTTCGTCGCCGGCCTCGCGATCGCCGCGATCGCGGTGTACGCCTGGTGGCACGTGCACGAGCCGGCGCGCGCGTTCGAAGTGCTGCTCGCGCTGCTCGTGGTGAGCTGCCCGTGCGCGCTGTCGCTGGCGGTGCCGGCTGCATTGGCCGCGGCGCATGGCGCGCTGGCGCGCATCGGCGTGCTGTCGGTGCGACCGGAAGCGCTGGAACGGCTCGCGCGCGCCACGGACGTGGTGTTCGACAAGACCGGCACGCTGGGCGACGGCAAGCCCCGGCTGGAGCGCGTCGAGGCATGCGACGGTATCGGGGAGGCCGATGCCTTGCGCATCGCGGCCGCGCTCGAGCGCGACAGCAGCCATCCACTCGCGACCGCGTTCGCCGACGCCACGGACGTTCCTGCCGCCGATGGCGTCCGCGCCGTCGCCGGCCGGGGCGTGGAAGGCTTCGTCGCGGGGCGCCACTGGCGCATCGGCACGGCCGCGTTCGCGACCGGTGGCGAGGACGACGGCGCGGTCTGGCTCGGCGCGCGCGATGATGGCGGTCCCGCTCGCGCGCGCTTCGTGTTCGCCGAACGCGAACGCGCCGATGCCGCCGGCGCCGTGAGGCAATTGCGCGCGCAGGGCCTCGCGCTGCACCTGTCCAGCGGCGACGCCGATGCGCCGGTGCAGCGCTTCGCGCATTCGATGGGCATCGAGGCCGCGCACGCGCGCCAGTCGCCGGAAGGCAAGCTCGCGCTCGTGCGCGGCCTGCAGCGCGAAGGCAGGATCGTCGCGATGGTCGGCGACGGCCTCAACGATGCGCCCGTGCTCGCGGGCGCCGACGTATCGCTGGCGATCGGCGACGGCGCCGCGCTCGCGCAGCGCGCGGCGGACCTGGTGCTGTCGGGCAGTTCGCTCGGCGCCGTGCCGGCCGCGATCGCGATCGCCCGGCGCACGCGGCGCATCGTCCGCCAGAACCTGGCGTGGGCATTCGGCTACAACCTGCTCGCGCTGCCGCTGGCCGCCGCGGGCCTGGTGACGCCGTGGCTCGCGGCGCTCGGCATGGCACTCTCGTCGCTGGCGGTCACCGCCAATTCGCTGCGACTGGCGAAGTCGACCCCACGGGAACGCATGCCGCGATGAACATCCTGCTGTTCCTGATCCCGCTGAGCCTGCTGCTGATCGGCATCGCCGCATGGATCTTCGTATGGGCGGTGCGGCACGGCCAGTTCGAGGACCTCGACACGCCGGCACTGGACGTGCTGCGCGACGAGCCGCCGGATCCGCCCGCGCCGGACGATACGACGGGCCACGGCGATGCCGGTTGACTGGCTCGCGCTCGGCGCCGCGTGGCTCGCCGGCCTGCTCGGCGCCGCGCATTGCGCGGCGATGTGCGGCGGCATCGCGACCGGCTTTTCCGCGCTGTCGCCGCAGGACGGCTGGTGGCGCGCGCTGCAGCCCAATCTCGGCCGCGTGCTCGGCTACGTCGCCGCCGGCGCGATCGTCGGCGGCGTCGGCCACGGCTTGCTCGACCTGGCGCGCGTGCAATGGCTGGCGACGGCGATGCGCGTCGCGGTCGGCGCGGTGCTCGTGTTTGCCGCGCTGCGCCTGCTCGGCTTCGGCGGGCGCCTCGGCTTCGGCACCACGCCGGGCGCGCACCTGTGGCAAGCGCTGCGCCCGCTGCAACGCCGGCTGTTGCTCGCCGGCGACGGGCCCGGCAAGCGCATCGCGCTCGGCCTGCTGTGGGGCTGGATGCCGTGCGGCCTCAGCACCACGCTGCTCGCCGCTGCCTGGATGCAGGCGGATGCTCGCAACGGTGCGCTGACGATGGCGGCGTTC
>CAMLSB010000079.1 GCA_946482565.1 uncultured Lysobacteraceae bacterium
ATCTGGATCCTGCGCAAGCTCCTGCACGGCATGGACGAGATCGGCGCGATGGAGTTCCTGCTCGACAAGATGAAGACCACCAAGTCGAACGACGAGTTCTTCGCTTCGATGAAGCGCTGAAGGCCGGTTCCACCCGGCGCCGCGAGGCGCCGGGGCATGAAAAAGGGCGCCGATCGGCGCCCTTTTTCGTTGTCGCGGCCGGCTGGCTTACATCACGCTGACGGCGGACCACGCCGCGGCCACCGCGTTGGCCTGGGCCGAGCCCGCGCCGTACAGGTCGGCGGCCGCGCTCAGCGTTGCCGCGCGCGCGCCGGCGTAGTCGGTGTTGCTGGTCATGTAGACCGTGAGCGCGCGATACCAGATCTTGCTCGCCGCCGTCCGGCCGATGCCGGTGATGGCGGTATTGCCGTCGCACACCAGCGAGGCCTGCGTCACCCCGAACTGCGCGAAGCCGGCCGGGACCACTGCGCCTTCCGCGAGCAGGTAGAAGAAGTGGTTGGCCACGCCCGAGCTGTAATGCACGTTGAGGTCGCCCAGCGTGGACGAGTAGCAATCGGGGGAGATGCCGTCCAGGCTCGGCTTGAACATGTAGCGCAGCGCGTAGTAGCCCGGATTGTTGGGGTAGAGCTTCTCGCCGATCATGTAGTCGCCCGGATCGTTCGGGTTGGCGGTGTGCCATTCGACCATCGTGCCGTTGATGTCGGAGCTCGCCTCGTTCAGGCCGCCGGACTCCCTGCTGTAGACCAGGCCCGCGGTACGGCTGGTCACGCCATGCGACATCTCGTGCCCGGCGACGTCCAGCGCGACCAGCGGGAGGATGGTGACGCCGTTGTCGCCGTCGCCGAAGGTCATGCAGAAGCAGGAGTCGCTCCAGAACGCGTTCTGGTAGTTGCGGCCGTAGTGCACCCGGCTGACCGCGCCGACGCCGTCGTCGGCGATGCCGTGGCGGCCATGCACGTCGAGGTAGTAGTCCCAGGTGGCGGACACGCCGTAGTGCGCGTCGGCGGCGACGGTCGCCGCATCGTTCAGCGCGCCGTTGCCCCAGGTGTTGTCGGCGTCGCTGTAGATCGAACCCATGCCTGTCTGGCGCAGGCCCATGTTGGTCGTGTAACCGCCGCCGCGGGTCAGGTCCTTGAGCTGGTAGACGGTGCCGCACTTCGCGCTGTCGAGGGCCACGACGCCCTCGGTCAGGCTGTTGCCGGTGCCGACCGCGGCCACACCGCCCGTGCAGGAGTCGCTGTCGCGGCCCGGCTTGGCGGTTTCGATGCCATCCCAGCGATCCAGGATCTCGCCGCTGTCGGCGTCGACCATGTAGTGCATTTCACGCGGCGTCTGGTCGGCGCGGAAGCCCGACAGGACGACTTCGTAGGCGAGCTGCGGCGAGGCGCCGCGCGCGTACACGACCAGGCGCGAGTTCGGCGCTTCGCTCATCGCGCCGGCGAACTCGCTGTTGGCGATGCCGATCGCGCGGCCGCTGGCGATCGCGGGGACGACGCCCGGCCGCGCCGTCGTGTCCAGCGTCTGGCTGACGCCGAGCGCCTGGCCGTTGCGCGAGTGCAGCACGAAGTCGCCGCCGATCATCGGCAAGCCCTGGTACGTGCGGCCGAAGCGGACGTGCTCGGTGCCGTCCTTGTCGACGATCGTCGCCTCGGGCACGAATTCATCGGCCGCGGCCTGGTGCGCAAGGCGCGCGACGGCGCGACCGGCGAGCATGGACTGGGCACGGACGACGACGGCGTCGCGCTTGGCCGCGGAGGCCGGGGTCGCAACGACGAGCGCGGAGGCGATGGCGGCGCTCAGGAGGCAGGTTTGGAGTTTCATTGCGGTATCCCCGTTTGGATGCGTGCTGGTGTGTGCGTGTTTGCGGTTCGTGCTTGCGGTTGGTGCGTCTGGTGTTTCCGGTTTTTCGTCAGTACCGGCGCGGGTGGCTGCAGCGTCGCGCCGTCGAACCAGGAGACGCGCAGGACCAGCCCGCGCGGCGAATACCCGATGAAGCCGTAGCCGCTCTCGGGCTCGTGGGCGAGCGTGTAGCGGTCCGCGAGCTGCCGGCTTTCGACCTCGATCAGCATCCCCAGCGATTCTGGACGCTCAAGGCCGGCGTTGTAGGCCTGGAGGATGGCCTTCGCCTGGTTCGCGAACGGGATCGCCTGGCGCTGGCCGCGATGCGCCGCGTCGAAGAACTGGCGGTAGTAATACGTGGGCTGGCGCAGTCGCGGCAGCGTGCGCAGCACGGCCGTGCCGACCGCGCATACGCCGCCATCGGCATCGCGCCCGATGCACACCGCCTGGCGCGCGCGCTCGGCCGCGCGCGATGCGTCCGCGATCGCGATCGCGTTGTTGCGCTGCCAGAACGCGAGGAGTTCCTGCTCCAGCGCGGGAGTCACCTGCTTCCAGGCCGGGAGGACCTGGAAACTCACGGCGACTTCCCCTGCGGCTTGCGCGGCGCGACGGCCAGGCGGCCGACGAGCGCCATGTATTCGTCGAACTCCAGCCGCTGGTCGCCGTTGCGGTCGAAGCTGGCCAGCGCCGGCGCCGACTTGCCGGCGCGCTGCACGAGCAGCAGCTTGCCGTACTCGCCGGCATCGATGCCGCCGTTGTGGTTGGCATCGACCTTGTCGAACTGGGTGCGCAGGCTGGCCTCGACCTTGTCTTCCGCGCGCTGCCGGACCGAGTTCCAGCCCTGGCGGAATTCGGCTTGCGACAGGGCGCCATTGTGGTCCGCGTCCCAGGCCTTGAATGTCGCATCGACCGCGGGCTCGCGCGGCGCGGCTGGCGCGGCTGGCGCGGCTGGCGCGGCTGGCGCGGTGGCCTGCACCGGCAGCGCGCGCTGCGGTTGCGGTTGCGATTGCGATTGCGGCTTCGCAGCCGCCGCCTGCGCGCAGGCCTGCGCCGACGCGCACGCGAACGCGAGACCGGCGAGCGCGAGGACGAGGCGCCGGCTCACGAGGCGGCCTCCGCCGGGATTTCCGACTCGAAGGTGATCAGGTCGCGGATTTCCGGCGTGCGCAGCCCGATCATCATCGGGTTGCGCACGTTCGGCAGGAAGCTGATGTCGAAGATCTCGGTGATGTCGCCCTCGAACCGGATCCAGTTCATCACGTCGCCATTGGTCAGCGACACGATCTGCACCCCGCACCACGGCTCGGCGTCGCGCTTCTTCAGTTCCTCGTCCAGCTGCAGGCCCTCGAAGCGCTGGTTGCGCGGCTTCGACAGGCCCACCGCGGCGACGTTGCCGATGATCGACAGGCCGCGGGCGAAGCCGGGCACGAACGCCAGCGGGACGAACTTCTTCTTCTCCATGTCGACCCAGCCCAGGTGGCCGGTGCCGGCATTGAGCAGCCACAGGCGGCCGTTGGCCCAGCGCGGCGAATGCGGCATCGACAGGCCTTCGCACACGATCTCGTCGGTCTCGACGTCGATCACCACGCCGCCATCGTGGCGGCGGTCGCGCCAGCCGTCGACGGTGTCGCTCTTGCAGACCGCGGTGACGTACTTCGGCCGGCCCTCGACCATCGCCAGCCCGTTGAGGTGGCAGCGGTCCTCCGGCGCGAGCTTGCTGATGAACTTCGGCTTCCAGATCGCCTTGAAGCTGTGCGTCTGGCTCAGCTCGGCCAGGCACGAGTACTTCGTGTTGACGAAGACCACCTTGCCGTTGCTGCGGATGCCGAGCTCGTGGATGTCGAGGTCGCCGATCGTCTGCGCGTTGCGCGGCACGTAGCACTTGTCGAACTGGCCGTGGATGACCTCGTTCGGGCGCAGCACGTTCTCGAAGCGCCACAACTGGTACAGGCCGCCGAGGTAGATGCGCTGCGCATTGCCGACCACGCCCATCGCGCGCTCGAAGATGCGCTCGAAGAACGAGACGCGGCCCTGCTTGTCGCTGCCGACCAGGTAGATGCGGCCGGTCTGGTACGACGAGATCGCCAGCGAGATGCGGTTGCTCGAGAGCCAGCCGGCGAGCGCGCGCGAGCAGGTCTTCTCGACCTTCATGCGCGTGATGTCGCGCGCGGGCGCCGGCGGCGGCGCCGCTGGCGCGGCCACTGCAGCTCCGGTGGACGGCGTCGCGGCCGGCGCTTCGACTGGCGCCTCCGCCGGCACGTCCGCCGTGACCGCGTCCAGCCCGGTTTCCAGTTCGGCCTGGTCGCTGGCCTCCTGGATGCCCGCCTGCTGCGGCTCGCCTTGCCTGGTCACGTCCTGCCCCGCGTCCCGTTCATCCGTGTCCATCACCAGCTGTAGCGCACCACGACCTGGCCGCCGCGGACGTTGTCCACCGCGCCGCCATCGGCCCAGTTGAGGCCCGCCGTGGCCGAGAGGCCGCCCTTGCGCACGCCAACGCCGAGTTCGGCCAGCGTTCCCGAGCCTTCGACCGAGGTGCTCCCGGAGAAGGTGTCGGCGATCGTGAAGCCGCTCTTGCCGTCGAACTCGCGGACCGCGCTCAGGGAGCCGTAAGGCGTCCATGTGAAGCCGTTGCCTGCGGCGAAGGTGCGGCTCAACGCCACGCCGACGCGGCCGCGCTCGGACTCGCCGCCGTCGATCGCCATGGAGACCTGGCTGCCGGACAGCGGGCCGACCTTGTCGATCTTCGAACGCGTGTACTGCACCTGCGGCACGATGTCGAAGCCGCTCGCGGACCATCCGGTGAAGCCGGCCTCGATGCTGGACGCCGAGGCTTCCGCGGTCGCGTCACGCTCGCCGGACGAACCGTGCAGGCGTGCATTGATGTTCATCGTGCGATGCGACACGTCGACGTAGAAACGCTGGCCGGTCCAGGTGCCGTACAAGCCGACGCCATGCTGCTTCAGGTGCGTGCTGCCGGCGCCGCCATCGAGCCGTTGGTCGCCATCGGCGTTGCCGGCGAGCAGGCCAACGCTGAGGTTGTTGCCGAACGCGAAGTCGACGCCGACCTCGCGGCCGCGGTTTTCCTGCTTGAATCCGAAGCCCTGGCTGGCGCCGAACCCGCTGCCTTCCGGCGACAGGTTGCCGTTGTTGCTGTAGACGCGCAGCCACGGCGAGATGCCGACGCTGCCGTCTGCCGGCGGCGCCAGCAGGCCCATGCGCTCGCTGCGCGTGCCCACGGCGCTGTTGACCAGGCTGTGCATGCCCTGCGCCAGCGAGGCGCCGAGCACGCCGGTGCCGTTGAGGCCGTTGACGTCCACCGCCGCGGTGAGGACGTTCGCGCCGCCCACCGATGTGGTGTGCAGCGTCACGCCGAGATCGAGGAAGTTGGTCGCGTCGAAGTTCAGCACCTGCCCGCCGACGAAGCTGCCGGCCGGCACGTTGCCGCTGACCGCCACGACCGGCATCGCTGCACCCTTGAGCATCGTCGGGGTGCCGTCGATGGAGAGGTTGATCGCCTGGGTCGTGCCGTCCACGACGTTGCCGTCGACATACAGCAGGTCGGCGCCGCCGTTGAGCACGCTGAGGTCGAGGTTGATCGCGCCGTCGCCGCCGAGATCGCCGAGGACCACGAGCATGTCGTCCGGCGCGCCGTCGACGAAGTCGATGACGCCGTCGTTCACCAGCGGCAGCGGATTCGCCGCCGCGACCAGCGCCGTCGGGCCCGTGCCCATGTCGATGACGCCGTAGCCGTCGGTGCGGATCGTGCCGGTGTTCTCGAAGCTGTTGCCGGCCGAGGCGCTGCCGCCGAGGTAGATGCCGGTATGGGACAGGTGCAGCGTGCCGCCGTTCTCGATGCTGTCGTCGGCACCGAACGTGATGATGTTGCCGTAGATGTCGCCGCTGTTGACGATGTCGTTGGCGCCATGGCTGCCGAGGACCGCGATCGCCCCGGAAGCCGGGGCGTCGACGCCGATCGTGCCGCTGTTGACCAGCGTGGCGGTGCCGGCGGTCGAGGACATGGCGACCGCGATCGCCTGGTCCGGATGCGACGCGGTAATCGTGCCGGAGTTCTCGACCAGCACGTCGTAGTAGGCCGAAGCGAACACGCCGACCGCCGTCCCGCCCGGACCGGCCGTGGCCGAGATGTTGCCGCTGTTGGAAACCTCGACGCCGTAGGTCGCGAACGCGGCGACGCCCGCGGCCAGGCCGTAGGCCGTCGACGCGCTGATGTCGCCGGAGTTGTGCAGCACGGAGTACGCGCCGCCGTCCAGGTACACGCCGTAGGCCCCGTAGTAGCCGGTGGCCGACGTGTCGCCGGACGTCGTGGCATCCAGGTAGACGCCACGGGCGAGCACGCCGTAGGCGGTGCCGTAGGTCGCGGTGCTGTCCACGTCGCCACTGCTGGCGATCGTCGCGGTGCCGGCGCTGGCGCGCGCGAAGATGCCGACCGAGCCGCCGATGTAGGTCGAGGCATGCACGTCGCCGCTGCTGTCGATGGCGACGTCGCCGCCGCTGGTCGTGGCGAAGATGCCGATGCCCTGGCGCCCGCCGTCGGCCGAGATGTCGCCGCTGTTGTCGATGGCGATGTCGCCGCCGGTGGTCTTCGCCAGCATGCCGAACGCGTAACCCAGGTACGCCCCGGAGTAGTACGAGGCGATCGAGCCGGCGTTGTCGACCATCACGTCGCCCTGGCCGGACGTCGTGCGCATGCCGTACGACACCCAGGCGTCCGCGGCGATGTCGCCGGAGTTGGACGCATTGGCGCCCATCATGCCCGCGGTTTCCATGCCCACGCCGATGTAGGGGCTGTAGACGTGGATGTTGCCGCTGTTGCCGGAGGCCGCGCTGCCGTTCTGCGAGCTGGAGACGATGCCGTACGCGCTGTAATAGCGGATCGCGTTGTTGGAGGCGTCGATGTCGCCGGAATTGGTGACGCTGGCGTCGCCGTTGAAGGACAGCGCCATTGCGCCGTAGGCCATGCCGCCGGAGAGCGCCATGATGCCGCCGGCATTGTCCGCACTCGCGTCGCCGTCGGCCGTGGCCACGATGCCCGTCGCGGCACCGCCGGTGGCCAGCGCGGCGATGAGGACGTCGCCGCTGTTGATGACGCTGGCCGAGCCGCCGGCGCCGAGCGAACGCGCTTCCGCGCCGCTGCTGGCGCTGAAACTGACCGCGTACAGGTAGCCGGAGCTGTCGATCGAGACGTGGGCGCCCTCGGCTCCCGACATCGCGAGGATCGCGGACGCGTAACTGCTCGAATAGGTGTTGCCGTAATCGTCGGTGGCGGCGTAGCCGGCATAGACGCTGCCGGAATTGTCGACATCGACGCCACCCGGCGCGCGGGCATAGATGCCCGTGGCCTGGTCGTAGCCCTGCACATGGATCGTGCCGGAATTGTCGACGCTCGCGCCGCCGTCGCCGCCGGAGGCATAGATGCCGAAGCCTTCGCTCACGCCGACGGTCTGCGTGAAGATGTCGCCTGCGCTGGTGACCGACACCGAATCGCTGCCCTGCGCCTCGATGCCCGCGGCCCAGCTGTAGCCCTGCGCGACGATGGCGCCGCCCTCGGCATTCGCGACGGACACGTTGGCGCCGGAAGCGAAGATGCCGTCCGCGAGCCCGTTCGGCGCCACCGCGCGCACGTAGCCGCTGTTCGACACGTCGACATCGCCCGACGCGGAATAGGCGTAAATGCCGATCGCATCGAGCAGCACGCTGCCGGCGAAGATGTCGCCACCGTTGTCCACGCCGACGGTGCCGGAGCCGCTGGAGGCGTTGACCCCGCGCGCGACCCCGTAGGCCACCGCCTGGATCGAGCCGTCGCCCGAGACGCTGGCCGACTCCTCGCCGTAGATGTTGATGCCCGCCGCGGCGTAGAAGCCGGTTGCCTCGATCGAGCCGCCGTTGGCGACATCGATGTCCACGCCCGAGCCGAGCACGCCGTAGGCCTGGCCGTACATCGCGTACGCGCTGATCGCGCCGCCGTTGTCCACCGCGACGTCGCCGTAGTCGGCGCGCGCGAAGATGCCC
>CAMLSB010000080.1 GCA_946482565.1 uncultured Lysobacteraceae bacterium
GTTCGTGCGCACGGCGATGCACTGGGCCACGACTGCGTTGCCGCTGCTGCTGGCCACGCCGCTGCTGGCGGAAATGATGCGGCTGCCCGCGCGGGAATTGCCGGTGCTGATGCTGTCGCTCGCGCTGGGCACGCCGGTGCTGAGCCTGCTCGGCGCCGTGGTTGCCGCGCTGACCGTCGGCATGCGCCGCGCCGGCATCCTGGTGGCGTTGCTGGCGCTGCCGCTGTATGTGCCGGTGCTGGTGTTCGGCGCCGGCAGCGTCGCCGCGGCGGCGCAAGGCCTGGACCCGACCGGCGCGTTGCTGCTGCTTGGCGCCGGGCTGGCCGTGGCGCTGCCGCTGGCGCCGCTGGCGGCCGCCGCCGCGATCCGTATTTCGCAATCCTGAGCCGCCGTTCCGCTTGATCCTGGTCGGGCCGTGCCGCGGGCCCGCATGCGACAATACGCGCCATGCATCCGGTCGTCCGCTGGTTCCACCAACTCGGTTCGCCCCCGTATTTCGACCGCTTCGCGGCGCGCTGGTCGCCGTGGGCTTATGCGATCGGCCTGGCCTGCATGGCCTGGGGCGTGTACGGCGCACTGTTCGGCGTCCCTGCCGACTACCAGCAGGGCGACAGCTTCCGCATCCTTTACGTCCACGTGCCCAGTGCGTGGATGAGCATGGCGGTGTTCGCGTTGATGGCCTTCTACGCGGCGATCGCGCTCATCTGGCGGATCAAGCTGTGCGAGGTGCTGGCGATGGCCTGCGCGCCCGCCGGCGCGCTGTTCACCGCGATCACGCTGGCCACCGGCTCGATCTGGGGCAAGCCGATGTGGGGCACCTGGTGGGATTGGGACCCGCGCCTGACAACCGAATTGCTCCTTCTCTTCCTCTACCTCGGCGTGATCGGCCTCTACAACGCCATCGACGACCGCCGCGCCGCCGCGCGCGCCGCCGGCCTGCTCGCGATCGTGGGCGTGGCGCTGCTGCCGGTGATCCACTGGTCCGTGACCTGGTGGAATTCGCTGCACCAGGGCCAGACGATCTCGTTGTTCGGCAAGTCGAAGATGGACCCGAGCATGCTGTGGCCGTTGTGGTGGATGATCATCGGCACCCACGCGTGGTTCGTCGGTTCCCTGCTGGCGCGCGCCCGCGCCGACAACCTGCGCCGCGAGGCGGGCAAGGACTGGGTGGCGCGCATGGCCGGAACACACAAGCCGGAGGCCGCGACGTGAGCTACCAGTCCTACGTCATCGCCGCTTACGCGGTCTTCGTGGCCTTGCTGGCCTGGGACTTCATCGCGCCGCGCCTGCTGGTGTCGCGCCAGTTGCGCGCCGCCCGCCTGCTCGCTGCACGCCGCCGCGCACCGGTCGACCGCCACGCGCCGCTGACACGGGAATGATCCGAATGCATCCGCTCCGCAAGCGCCGCCTGCTGCTCGTCCTCGCACTCGTCGCCGCGGCCGCGGTCGCGACCGCCCTGGTCGCGCTCGCCCTGCAGCGCAACGTCGCCTACCTTTACACGCCTTCGGAAGTGCTCCGCGGCGAAGCCGGCGGCCACGCCCGCTTCCGCCTCGGCGGCATGGTCGCCGCCGGTTCGTTCCAGCGCGCCAGCGGCTCGATGGAAGCGCATTTCGACGTCGACGACGGCGACGCGCGCCTGCCCGTCGTCTACACCGGGATCCTGCCCGACCTGTTCCGCGAGAAGCAGGCGGTGGTCGCCACCGGCCACATGCAGGGCAAGGTGTTCGTGGCCGAGCAGGTGCTCGCCAAGCACGACGAGACCTACATGCCGAAGGAAGTCGCCGACAAGATGGGCGCCGCGCACCGCAAGCACGACGTGCCGCCCTCGGCGGACGTGCCGGCCGCGGCGGAAGGCCCGTAACCGTGCTGCCCGAACTCGGCCAGCTGGCCCTGGTGCTGGCGCTGCTGGTCGCGGCGCTGCAGGCGCTGCTGCCGCTGGTGGGCGCGCATCGCGGCCTGGCATCGTGGATGGCGGTGGCGCGGCCCGCCGCCTACGCGCAGTTGCTGCTGGTCGTCGCGGCGTTCGCGATCCTCACCCACGCCTTCGTGACCCAGGATTTCTCGCTGCGCTACGTCGCGCAGAATTCGAACTCCCTGCTGCCCTGGTTCTATCGCTATACCGCGGTGTGGGGCGCGCACGAAGGCTCGCTGCTGCTGTGGGCGCTGATCCTGGCGCTGTGGACGGGCGCGGTCGCGCGCTTCTCGCGGCGCCTGCCGGACGAAGTCGTGGCGCGCGTGCTCGGGGTGATGGGCCTCATCGCCGTCGGGTTCCTCGCGTTCCTGATCTTCACCAGCGACCCGTTCGAACGCCTGCTGCCGGCCGCCGCCGAAGGCCGCGACCTCAACCCGCTGCTGCAGGACCCGGGGATGATCGTGCATCCGCCGATGCTGTACCTGGGCTACGTCGGCTTCAGCGTGCCGTTCGCGTTCGCGATCGCGGCGCTGCTCGGCGGCAAGCTCGATGCGCGCTGGCTGCGCTGGACGCGACCGTGGACCAACGTCGCCTGGGCGCTGCTGACCTGCGGGATCGCGCTCGGCTCGTGGTGGGCGTACTACGAACTCGGCTGGGGCGGCTGGTGGTTCTGGGATCCGGTCGAGAACGCGAGCTTCATGCCGTGGCTCGCCGGCACCGCGCTGCTGCATTCGCAGGCCGTGACCGAGAAGCGCGGCAGCTTCGGCGGCTGGACGCTGCTGCTGGCCATCGCCGCGTTCTCGCTGTCGCTGCTCGGCACCTTCCTGGTGCGCTCGGGCGTGCTGACCAGCGTGCATGCCTTCGCGGCGGATCCGACGCGCGGCCTGTTCGTGCTGATCTTCCTCGCGATCGTGATCGGCGGGTCGCTGGTGCTGTATGCGCTGCGCGCGCCGGGTGCCGATGAGGTATCGAACGAAGGTACCAGCGAATCGCGCCACGCGTTCGCGCCGGCATCGCGCGAGACGCTGCTGCTGGTGAACAACCTGCTGCTGGCCTGTGCCTGCGCGATGGTGCTGCTCGGCACGTTGTATCCGCTGCTCGCCGACGCGCTGGAACTGGGCAAGATCTCGGTGGGGCCGCCCTACTTCGCGTTCCTGTTCACGCTGCTGGTGGCGCCGCTCGTCCTGCTGCTGCCGTTCGGCCCGCTGACGCGCTGGCAGCGCGAGCAGCCGTCGCGCCCGTTCGCGCTGCTGGTGCCGTGGCTCGGCATCGCGCTGGGCGCCGGCATCGCCGCGTTCTTCCTCGCGCCACAGGGCAAGTGGAAGGTCGCTGCCGGCGTCGCCGGCGCGCTGTGGGTCGGCTTCGGCACGCTGCGCTTCGCATGGCAGCGGCTGCGCGCGCCCGGCGGGCGCATGACCCCGGAAATGCTCGGCATGACCTTCGCGCATGTCGGCGTCGCCGTGTTCCTCGTCGGCGCGCTGCTCGTCGAAGGCCTGAGCCGCCAGCATGAACTCGCGCTCGCCCCGGGCCAGCAGGTCGAACTCGGCGGCTACGCATTTCGTTTCGACGGCGTCGAACGCCATCCGGGACCGAACTACATCGCCGACACCGGCACCGTCACCGTGTTCCGCGGCGGCCGCGAACTCGAGACGCTGCATCCTGAAAAGCGCAATTACGCCAGCGGCGGCCAGGTCATGACCGAAGCCGCGATCGACGCCGGCGTCGTGCGCGACCTGTACGTCGCGCTGGGCGAGCCGCTCGGCAACGGCAGCTGGGCGGTACGCGTCCACGTCAAGCCCTTCGTGCGCTGGATCTGGTTCGGCGCCGTGCTGATGGCCATCGGCGGCCTCGTCACCGCCACCGATCGCCGTTTCCGCCGCCGCGAGGAAGCCGCACGATGAACGCGTCGCGCAACCTCGGCCGCTGGCTGCCGCTCGTCGCCTTCGCTGCGCTCGCAGTGCTGCTTGGCGCCGGCGTGTGGCTGAGCCGCAAGTCCGACCGCGACGTGCTGCCCTCGCCGCTCATCGGCAAGCCTGCACCCGCGTTCTCGCTGCCCGTGCTGCACGAGCCGGACCGCATGCTCACGCTCGGCGACCTGAAGGGCCAGCCGTTCGTGCTCAACGTCTGGGGCAGCTGGTGCGTGTCCTGCCGCGTCGAGCATCCGGTGCTGACCCGCTTCGCCGAAACCCGGCGCGTGCGCGTGGTCGGCTACAACTGGAAGGACGAGCCCGCCGACGCACTGGCGTGGCTGCAGCGGTTCGGCAATCCGTTCTGGGTGGTCGTGACCGACTACGAAGGCCGCTACGCGATCGACTGGGGCATCTACGGCGCGCCAGAGACCTACCTCGTCGACGCGGCCGGCATCATCCGCTGGAAGCACGTCGGCCCGCTCGACGACGCGACGGTGGACGACGAGCTGCTGCCGGCGCTGCAACGCGTCGAAGCGGAGGCGCGGCGATGAACCACGCGCGGGCGCACCTGCCACGTCGGCCGCTGTTCCATCGTGCCGCGCGCGGGGCGGCCACCGTCTTCCTCGCGACGACGCTGCTGGTCGGCGCACCGCTGCTCGCGCTCTCGCCGCCGGCGTCCGCGCAGGCGTCGGATCCCTCGCCGCTGCGCTTCCGCGACGATGCCGAGGAAGCCCGTTTCCGCGCGCTCGTGTCGCAGCTGCGCTGCGTGATGTGCCAGAACCAGTCGTTGGCCGATTCGAACGCGCAGATCGCGCACGACCTGCGCCGCGAAGTCCTCGACCTGATGCGCGAAGGCCGCGACGACGCCGCCATCAAGCGCTTCCTCGTGGCGCGCTACGGCGAATTCGTGCTGTACCAGCCGCGGGTGGAATCGAAGACGTGGCTGTTGTGGTTCGGGCCCGCGCTGTTGCTGGTCGCGGGCGGTTTCGTGGTCGCGCGCATCGTGCGGCGCCACGCGGGCGACGGCAGCGTCGACGCCGACGACAGGCAGGAATGGTGATGGCAGGCGAATCCACGGTGTTCGCGGCGATCGCCGCGGTGGCGACCCTTGCGGTGCTCGGCTTCGTGCTGCGCCCCTTGTGGCGCGCTCCGGCCACGCGCGTGGCGACGGCGGGACTGGCCGGCGGGCTCGCTCTCGCCGTGTTCCTGCTGTACCGGCTGGTCGGCACGCCGGCCGCGCTCGATCCCGCCGTGCGCACCGCGCCGGCAACGCTGGACGCCGCGATCGCGCAGCTGGAAGCCCGGCTGCAGGCCGATCCGTCGCAGCTCGAAGGCTGGCGCCTGCTCGGGCAGGCGCAGGCGAGTGCGAAGAATGCCGCGAAGGCCGCCGACGCGTTCGCGCATGCCGCGCAACTCGCCCCCGACAACGCCGACGTCCTGGTCGAAGCCGCCGAATCGCGCGCACTGGCCGCGCCGGAACACCGCATCGACGCGCAGGGCGTCGCGTGGCTCGACCACGCGCTGCAGGTGCAGCCGACGCACCAGCGTGCGCGCTGGTTCAGCGGCATCGCCAAGCGCCAGGCGGGCGACGCCGCCGGCGCGGCGGCCACGTGGGCACCGCTGCTCGCCGAAGTGGACCCCAGTGCCGCCGCCGCATTGCGCGGCCAGGTCGACGCCGCGCGCGCCGATGCGGGCCTGCCGCCGCTGCCTGCGATGGTGCAGGCACCAGCGGCTTCCGGCACCGCGTCGCCCGGACAGGCGCCGGCGCCCGGCGCGCACGCGATCCAGGTGCACGTGGCGCTCGATCCCGAACTCGCCGTCCGCGCCCGATTCGACGGCAGTGCCACCGTGTTCGTGATCGCGCGCGCACCGGACGGCCCGCCAATGCCGATCGCCGTCGAGCGCCACACCGTCTCCGAGCTGCCGTTCACGGCCACGCTCGACGACGCCGACGGGCCGATGCCGACCGTGAGGCTCTCCGGTGCCACCGCCGTCGAACTGGTCGCACGCATCTCGCGCAGCGGCGACGCCACCGCCCAGGCGGGCGACCTGGAATCGCCGCCGCTGCGCGTGGACTTGCCCGCGAAGGCGCCGGTCGACCTCGTGATCGGCCAGTCGCGCTGAGCACGACAGCCGCCGCGCGCCCCTTACAATTCCGCGCATGACCGAATTCATCCCGCCCGGCACCCGCTACGTCGACCTGCCCTCGCCGTTCCGGATGAAGCGGGGCGGCGAGCTGCACGGCGCACGCATCGCGTACGAGACCTGGGGCTCGCTCGACGCCGCGCGCGGCAACGCGATCCTGATCCTCACTGGCCTGTCGCCCGATGCGCACGCAGCCGCGAGCGCGGACAACCCCGCGCCCGGCTGGTGGGAAGCGATGGTGGGCCCGGGCAAACCCATCGACACCGACCGCTGGTTCGTCGTGTGCGTCAACTCGCTGGGCAGCTGCAAGGGCTCCACCGGACCCGCGTCGATCGATCCCGCGACGGGCGCGCCCTACCATCTGGCGTTCCCGGAGCTGTCGATCGAGGACGGTGCCGATGCCGCCGCGCACGTCGTGCGCGCGCTGGGCCTCGACACGCTGGCCTGCGTGATCGGCAATTCGATGGGCGGCATGGCCGCGCTCGCCTTCCTGCTGCGGCATCCCGGCGTCGCGCGCGCGCACGTCAACATCTCCGGCGCCGCGCACGCCCTGCCGTTCTCGATCGCGATCCGCTCGCTGCAGCGCGAAGCGATCCGCCTCGACCCGGCCTGGAACGACGGCGACTACGACGACGCGCACTATCCGGAATCCGGCATGCGCATGGCGCGCAAGCTCGGCGTGATCACCTATCGGTCGGCGCTGGAATGGGACGGCCGTTTCGGCCGCGTGCGCCTGGATTCCGACCGCCGCGACGACGAGGATCCCTTCGGCCTCGAGTTCGAAGTCGAAAGCTACCTGGAAGGCCACGCCCGCCGCTTCGTGCGCAGCTTCGATCCGAACTGCTACCTGTACCTGAGCCGCTCGATGGACTGGTTCGACCTCGTCGAGTGCTGCGCCACCACGCCGGCGGCCCGCACGCCCGGCAATACCCGCAACGACGACGTGCTGCAGGCCCTGGCGCGGATCCGGGTCGGGAAAGCGCTGGCGATCGGCGTGGCCACCGACATCCTCTTCCCGCTGCAGCAACAGGAGCAGATCGCCGATGGCCTGCGCGCCGGCGGCGCCGACGCGACCTTCCTGCCGCTGGAGTCGCCGCAGGGCCACGACGCCTTCCTGGTGGATTTCGCCCGTTTCGGCCCGGCCGTGCGCGGCTTCCTCGACGGCTTGCAGGGGTAGAATGGGGCCATGAACGACGCCTGTCGCCCGGACATCGCCTTCCCCGGCCACGAGAAGCTGGTCGCGGCCATCGACTCGGCGATCGCCGCCGGCGACCAGCACGCGGTCACCTCGGCCGTCCGCAACGCCCTGTGCCGGCTGATCAGGGACCACGACGTCCAGCTGCCGGACTGCGTCCACGAGCCGATCACCGACCATTACGCCCGCCGCGAGCTGTACCGCAGCCCGACCCACGGCTACAGCGTCGTCGCGATGACCTGGGGACCCGGCCAGGGCACCCCGCTGCACGACCATTCCGGCCTGTGGTGCGTCGAGGGCGTGTGGGACGGCGAGCTCGAGATCGTCCAGTACGAACTGCTCGAGAACGAAGGCGGCCGCTTCCGCTTCCGCGCCGCCGGCGGCATCCATGCCGGCCCCGGCAGCGCCGGCAGCCTGATCCCGCCGCACGAGTACCACACCATCCGCAACGCCAGCGAGGACGCGATCGCGATCTCGCTGCACATCTACAAGGCGGAAATGGCCTGCTGTGCGAAGTTCGTGCCGGAGCGCCCGGGCGCCGCCGACGAGTGGTTCGTCCGCGAGGATGCGGTCCTGGAGACCGACGAGGCCACCTGAGGGCCGACTCCGCCGCGCGGCCGGACCGGTCGCGCCGCTATAATCCCTGTCCGCGCCGGAATGGCGGAATCGGTAGACGCAGCGGACTCAAAATCCGCCGCCCTT
>CAMLSB010000081.1 GCA_946482565.1 uncultured Lysobacteraceae bacterium
CGCGCTTCCTCAGCCTCGAAGGCGGCGAGGGCGCGGGCAAGACCACGGTGCTCAAGGCCCTGCGCGCCGAACTCGAGGCCGATGGCAGCGAAGTCGTGTGCACGCGTGAACCCGGCGGCACGCCGCTGGCCGAGAAGATCCGCGCGCTGCTGCTCGATCCCGCGCACGAGCCGCCGACGCCCGAAACCGAATTGCTGCTGATGTTCGCTTCGCGCGCGCAGCACGTCGCCGAAACCGTGCGCCCCGCGCTCGAGCGCGGGGCGTGGGTGGTCAGCGACCGCTTCACCGATTCCAGCTACGCCTACCAGGGCGGCGGGCGCGGCCTCGATCCGGCGTTCATCGCCGAGCTCGAGCGTCGCGTCGTCGGCCTGCAACCGGGCCTCACGCTGCTGCTCGACCTCGGCGTCGACGAAGGCCGCGCCCGTGCGCGCGGACGCGACCTGTTCGACGCCGGCTCCCCGGAGTCGGGCCCCGACCGCATCGAGCGCGAACACGACACGTTCTTCGAGCGCGTGCGCGCCGCGTTCCTCGCGCGCGCCGCCGCCGATCCTTCGCGCTTCCGCATCCTCGACGCCACGCGACCCGCCGACGTCGTCGCCGCGGATGCCGTGGCCGCGCTGCGCGCGTGGCGGGATGGCGCATGAACGGGCTGCCCGCGTGAGCATGCCGTCGTGAGCATCGCCCCGCTGCCCGCGTTCGCCCCATGGCAACAGCGCGCCTACGACCAGGCCGCCGCCGCGCTCGACGCCGGCCGCCTCGGCCACGCGCTGCTGTTCTGCGGCCCGGCGCAGCTGGGCAAGCGCATCGTCGCCGAGCGCCTCGCGCAGCGCGTGCTGTGCCAGGCGCGCGCGCCGGGCGAGGCGCCCTGCGGCCGCTGCCGCAGCTGCACGCTGTTCGCCGCGCGCGTGCAGGCCGATCCGCCGGAACTGCGCCCCGATGGCACGCTCGCGCATCCGTGGGGCCGGCCCGGCCATCCCGACGTGCGCTTCATCGGCTACGCGATCAACGAACGTACCGGCAAGGCGCGCACCGAGATCGTGATCGACCAGGTGCGCGTGCTGTCGCAGGCGCTCGCGCTCACGCCGCAGATGGGCGTGGCCCAGGTCTCGCTGGTCGAACCTGCCGACGCGCTCGGACACGCTGCCGCGAACGCGCTGCTGAAGACGCTCGAAGAGCCGCAGCCCGGCCGCTACCTGTGGCTGGTCGCGTCCGAGCCGGCGCGCCTGCCGGCGACGATCCGCAGCCGCTGCCAGAAGCTCGAGTTCCGGTTGCCGCCGCGCGACGAGGCGCTGGCCTGGCTGCGTGCGCAGGGCCACGACGCGAAGGTCGCGAACGAAGCGCTCGACGCCGCGCGCGGCCATCCCGGCAGGGCCGCCGCATGGCTGGCCGGCGATGGGCTCGCCCTGCGCCGCGAGGTCGCGAAGGACCTCGATGCGCTCGCGCGCGGCGACGCCTCGGCCGCCGCCACCGCGCAGCGCTGGACCGGCGACGAGCAGGCCGCGCTGCGGCTGCGCTTCGCCGCCGACCTCGCGCTCGAGCAGGCCGCCAGGAACCAGTCCGCGCCGGACCCGTCCGCCGACTTGACCGCATCGGCCCGAACCCGCAGGCTGGCCGCGTGGTTCGACGCCGCGAACCGCACCGCCGCGCTACTGCGCACGCAGGTGCGCGCGGACCTCGCGGTGGCGGAATTGCTATTGGCTTGGCCGTCGCAGGCCAGGGGAACGAGATGAACGCCAACACAGGCGGTGGGGCACGACAGGGTTTCCTGTCGCTCCAGCTCAAGGACAAGGCGCACCTGTACGGCGCCTACATGCCGTACCTGAAATCGGGCGGTATCTTCGTGCCGACCAACAAGCGCTTCGCGCTCGGCGACGAAGTGTTCGTGATGCTCACCCTGCCCGAATCGAGCGAGCGCCTGCCGGTACCCGGCAAGGTCGTCTGGATCACGCCGCTGGGCGCGCAGGGCAACCGCGCCGCCGGCGTCGGCGTGCAGTTCGCCGATGGCGGCGACAGCGAGGTGCTGCGCGGCAAGATCGAGGCTTTGCTCGCCGGCACCAACGCGGACAAGCCGACGCAGACGATGTAGCCATCCGATATTCGCAAAAAAGGCCCGACTAGCCGGGCCTTTTTCATCGAACGGGCGCCCTCTATCTGCCGTACGAGTTGAGCAGTCCTGCACATGCATTGCAGGGCGTGCTCGATGGAGCTTGAGACGGCGCGGGTTGCGGACTGGAGGGCTGCCGCATTGGTGCTGGCTGAGGATCAGGGCCGGGAGCGATTTTGGCCGGGTCAGGCTGGGGCGGAGCCACGGTAGACATGGGCGCGCTATACGCCATTGCATCCGGCACGTAAATCGCGAGAGCCGTACCTTCCTTCACCATCACTGGAGCCGCAACGGCGAAGCCACTCCCGTAACCGGTGTAAGACCCCCGGGAGCCGTACACATTCGCAGTTGCGAAGCTGTTGACCACGGATCCGCGCTGGACGCTCCCGATACCTTGGATCAGCACGCCGTTGGCTCCCAAGGATGCAGCTTCTTCCTTGAGTCGCTCAATCACCTTGTTGGTTTTTTGCTGGTTGGTCAGCGCAAAGGATCCTTCGCTGCTCGTTTCCAGTATCGCCACCTTCTCGAATTGCGTCGGTGGGTCGATGTATATCCGTACGAGTCCTGGATCTATCTCAGGGCGCTGTGTGCCTACAAGAACGTGCGACGTGGCGCAGCCGCCCAGAAGCAAACAGAACGCGACGACGCGAAGAATGTTGTTCATGACTGTTCCCCGGCAAATCCCCATCGCAGGATAGGACATCACATGCCGTCTGGTTGCTGCAGTGCGGGACCGAGCCACGGGGTCCGGGGGTGTTCCCTGTTGGGCAGCAAAAAGGCCGGATTTCCATTTCGCAATGGAACATCCGGCCTCTTCGAAAGTTTCCTGCGAACGAAAATGGTGGAGCGGAGGGGGATCGAACCCCTGACCTTCGCGATGCGAACGCGACGCTCTCCCAGCTGAGCTACCGCCCCACGTGACCCGCAGCCCCGGCTCTGGGACCGGGGAGCCGCGCATTATACGGATGCAGGCTGGACGTCGCCAGCCATGAGGCGTGATCGCGTCAGGGCGCGGCCGTGGTCGCCGCCGGCGCGGCCAGCAGCGGCGCCAGCCGCGGTTCCAGCAAGCTGCGCCGCCAGCCCGACAACGGCCCCGGCCAGTCGGCGAGGCCGTCGGCGCGGGCATCCAGCAGCGCCTGCAGCCAGCGCCGCGAGGCGAGCACGCCGTCGGGCAGGCCCAGTTCGGCGCTGAGCGCGGCGACGGCGTCCTGCAGGCCGCGCATGCGCGCCTTGTCGCGATCGTCAGCGCGCGCCAGCGGTGCGCTGGCCTCGTCGGGCAGCGGCGTGTCGAGCGCGGCCCAGATCGCGTCGCCGAGCGCGCGCGGCGACTTCGGCGTCGCCTCGAGCTGGCGCTGCAGCGCGGCGCGATCGGCCGGCGGCTTGCGGGCGAGGGCGGTGGCGAGTTCGTTGTCCAGGATCCAGCTGCGCGGGCGATCGGTGCGGCGCGCATGGTCGTCGCGCCAGCGCAGCAGGCGCAGCAGGCGCTGTTGCGCCGGGGCGTCGAGGAATTGCGCCGAGCGCATCGACAGGTGCGGCCAGCGCTCCAGCGCGTCGTCCGCGGCCGCGGCGAGCGTGCGCCCGGCGTCCTCGCGCAGCCAGCCGTCGCGGCCCAGCGCCGCCAGCTTCGCGGACAGCAGGTCGTGCAGCGCGAACAGGTGCAGCACGTCGTCGGCGGCGTATTCGAGCTGCGATGGGGACAGGGGGCGCCGCAGCCAGTCGGAGCGGGTTTCGCCCTTCGGCAGTGCGACGCCGAGCAAGTCCTGCACGAGGCGCTGGTAGCCGGCACCGGCGGCGACGCCGGCGAGCGCGGCAGCGACCTGGGTGTCGAACAGCGGCGCCGGCAAGACGCCGCAGGTGTACTTCAGCGCGACGAGGTCCTCGCTGGCGCTGTGCATCACCTTGAGCACGGCCGGATCGGCGAGCATCGGCGCCAGCGCCTCGGCGATGCCCGGCGCCAGCGTGTCCACCAGCAGGATGTCGCCGCCTTCCAGGGCGACCTGGACGAGGGCGAGTTTCGGCCACCAGGTGCGCTCGCGCACGAATTCGGTGTCCAGGCCCACGCGGGGCGGGGCGGCGCGCAATCGCGCGGCCAGTTCGGCGGGGTCGTCGATCCAGAGGCTCACCGTGCACAGCCTACCGGTTGCCGCCGGCCTCGCCTATGGCAAAGTGCAGGCGATCGATCCGCCCGCGTCGCGGGCCAGCCATGGGAGTGGGCGTTTGCGCGCCAGCCGTACCGCCATCGCCGGATTGCCAGGCTTCGCGGCCGTCGCGCTGCTGCTGGCGTTCGCGTTCGCGTTCGTGGCGGGATGCGACCGCGACGCCGTCCCGCCGCCCCCAGCCAAACGGCCTGCCGTGGTGCGCGACGCCGCCGGGCACGTGATCATCGAGGGCGACGACAGCATCGCTGCGTCGCTCACCTGGGAACCGCCCGCGGCCGCAGTGCCGGCGGACGGACTCGATGCCGCGCGCAAGGCCGCTGCCAAGGCGCTGGCGGCCGGCAACCTGCATGCGGATGCGACGTCGGCGATCCCGCTGTACCTGGCGATCCTCCAGCAGGTGCCCGACGACGCGAAGGCGCGCGAGGGCCTCCAGCGTGCGACCGCGGCCGTCGTGGCCGAGGGCGACGCGGCGCTCGCCGGCGCCGGCGACGACATCGAGGCGCTGCGGCAGGCGCACCAGGCCGCAGCGGTGCTGCGTGCGGTCGCACCGCGCGACGCAGCGACCGTCGCCTACCTGGAACGCGTCGACCGCGCGGACCAGCTCTGGGAACTCAACCGCGGCGCCGAAACCGAGTTGCGCGAGGGCCGCCTCGGCGAGGAAGGTTCGGGCGGCGCGCTGTCGCGCCTGCGCGAGGCGCTGCGGCTCCAGCCCGGCCAGCCGCGCGCGATGCAGGGCCTCGCCGCGGTCGAAAGCGGCTTGATCCGCCGCGCCGAGGAAGCGGGCGCGCGCGGCGATTTCGGTGCCGCGAAGCGCTGGCTCGGCCTCGCCGCGCTGGTGCGCCCGCGCAACGGCACCGGCACGATCGAGGACGCGCGCGCGCGCGTCGCCGCGATGCGCGCGGCACGCATCCTGCGCCTGCGCGACGAAGGCCTGCAGGCGCTGCGCGAGCACGGCAACGCGAACGACCTCGCGCTCGCGCGCAACCGCCTGGCCGAACTGCTGCGCATCGCGGATCCGGGCGATCCCGCCGCGGCGGAACTGCGCGAGCGCATCGAGCTCGCGAGCCACTACGGCGTGTTCCATCCCGGCCAGGCGTTCACCGACGCGCTCGGGCAGGGCGCGCGCGGTCCGGAGATGATCGTGGTGCCGCATGGCGCGTTCCGGATGGGCGCTGCGCCCGAAGAACCCGGGGCCAGCGATGCCGAGCGCCCACAGCATTACATCCGGTTCGGCCGCGGCTTCGCGCTGTCGCGCACGGAAGTCACGGTCGGCGAGTTCCGCCGGTTCGTCACGGCCACCGGCTACCGGCCGACGGCGACGCGGCGCGGCTATTCGATGGCCTATGACGCGCGCAGCGGCAATTTCGTGCGCAGCACCGGGGTGGACTGGCGCAGCGCCTACGACGGCGGCACGGCCCGCGACGACATGCCCGTGGTCCACGTCAGCGCACGCGATGCCGATGCCTACGCGGAGTGGCTCGCGAAGCAGAGCCACCAGCGCTACCACGTGCCGAGCGAGGCGCAATTCGAATACGCACTGCGCGCGGGCAGCCGGATGCTGTACCCCTGGGGCGCCGGCGCGCCGGCGCCGCGCACCGGCAACCTGACCGGCAGCCTCGACGTGGGGCCCAACGGGCGCCGCTGGCACAACGCGTTCCCCGGCTACGGCGACGGATCCTGGGGACCGGCGCCGGTCGGCCGTTTCCGCGCGAATGCATACGGCCTTCACGACATGGCCGGCAATGTCAGCGAATGGGTCGCCGACTGCTGGCATGACGGTTACCGCCGCGCGCCAGACGATGGCGATGCCTGGGTGAACCCCGGATGCCGCGTGCGCACGATGCGCGGCGGCGCCTGGGCCAGTTCGCCCGACCAGACACGTTCCGCGTGGCGCGCGCCGGCACGCGTGGACACGACCAACGCGCGCCTCGGGTTCCGGGTGGCGCGCGAACTTTAGGCAGCGCGGCCGCCGGCCGCCGAATGGAGGCGAGCGCATGCGGCAGGATCCTTTGGGCAATCGCGGGCAAGGCGGCCTGCGCAGGCGCGGCATCCACTGGTGGGTGCTGATCGCGTTCGCGCTGTATGCGGGCTGGTACTGGTTCTCCAACCGCAGCACCGACGCCCTGACCGGCGAAACGGTCCTGATCGACAAGAGCATCAGCCCCGACGACGAAAAGGCGCTGGGGCTGCAGGCTTTCGACGAGATCCTCGCGCAGGAGAAGCCCCTGCCGCCCGATTCGCAAATCTCGCGCCAGGTGCGCGAGATCGCGCAACGGCTGATCGCGAAGGTGCCCGAAGTCGAGGATGCGCTCGCTGCCGAGAACGGCCTGGAGGCGCCGCACGTCGAACGCTCCTTCGACTGGGACGTGCGCGTGCTCGAATCCGACCAGGTCAACGCGTTCTGCCTGCCCGGCGGCAAGATGGCCGTCTACACCGGCCTGGTGCCGGTGGCGCAGAGCGCCGACGCGATGGCGATCGTGATGGGCCACGAGATCTCGCACGCGTTGCTGCGCCACGGCGCGCAGCGCATGACCGAGCAGAAGCTCGCGCAGATCGGCCAGATGGCGGGCGCCATGAGCGGCATGGACCCGCAGCAGATGCAGGCGGTGATGTCGGTGTACGGCTACGGCCGCGCGCTGCCGTACGCGCGCAAGCAGGAATCGCAGGCCGACGAAATGGGGCTGATGCTCGCCGCGGCCGCGTGCTACGACCCGAATGCCGCGATCCCGCTGTGGCAGCGCATGGAGCAGGCGGGCGGCGGCTCGGGGCAGCCCGAATTCGCTTCCACGCATCCGGATCCGGGTACGCGCATCGAGCGCCTGCAGTCGCTGATGCCGAAGGCGCTGCAGTATCGCGCGCGTTTCTGCACGGCTTCCGGAACCGCCGCTGCGCAGGCCGCCGCGCCGTAGCGCATCGGCGGCGTCGCGCGGCGGTCAGAACGACATGAACAGGCCGCCGTTGACCGGCAGGTTGGCGCCGGTCACGAAGCCGGCGTCGTCGGCGGCCAGGAACGCGACCGCACGCGCGATCTCGCCGGGCCGTCCCAGGCGCCCGACCGGTACCTTGTCGACGATGCCGGCGCGAACGTCTTCCGGCATCGCCATCACCATCGCCGTCTCGCAGTAGCCCGGCGAGATCGAGTTCACGGTGACGCCCTTGCGCGCGACCTCGCGCGCAAGGGCCATGGTGAAACCGTGCATGCCGGCCTTCGCCGCGGAATAGTTGGCCTGGCCGAACTGGCCGGTCTGGCCGTTGACCGAGCTGATGTTGACGACGCGGCCGAAGCCGCGCGTGGCCATGCCGTCGATCGCCGCGCGGGTGAGGTTGAACACGCCGTCCAGGTTCACCGACAGCACCGCGTCCCACTGCGCCTTGTCCATCTTGCGCAGGGTGGTGTCGCGGGTGATGCCGGCGGCGTTGACGAGGATGTCGACGCTGCCGTGCGCGCACTGGATGCCGGCGACCAGCGTGGCGCAGGCGTCGAAGTCGGTGACGTCCAGCGCGACGGCGGTGATGTCGTGGCCGCTTGTCGCGGGGCGGAAGGCGTCATCGCGCGCGGGACTGCCTGCGATGTCCGCCGCGAAGACCTT
>CAMLSB010000082.1 GCA_946482565.1 uncultured Lysobacteraceae bacterium
GCCGCCACCGCCGCCGTGGCGATGGCCACGTTGACGCCGATGGCGCCGGCCGGGATATCGATCTCGCCGCCGTGCAGGAAGAGAGCGAAGGGCCCCGTTCCGACCGCGAGGGCCAAGGCCCCGTTGGTGCGGTCGCTCCCGGAGCCGCCCATGTGGAAAGCGCGCAAGCGGACCTGGCGACCGTTGATGACCAGGTATCGCGCGGCGAGCAGCAGTTCGCCTGGCTTTCCACCCATGCCTGCGCTTGCCGCATGGGTAATCTCGCCGATGCCCTCCGCGCCCGCCGGCACGACAACGACGCCGCCATCGAGCAAAGGCGCGCTGAGGCGGATCCGGAATCGGTCGCCACGCCTGCCACGGGAGTCAACGGCATCGAGCAACTGGATTTCCACGGGCGTCCCCGCTGGAACACGGCATCCGGAAGTGGCTGGCGGGACCGACGGATCCTGCGCCTCCAGCACCGCGTCGGGGGCGGATGCCGGCGTCGCGACGATGTTGGCTCGGGTCATCCCGAGCAAAAGCCAGAGAGCGAAGTCCATTCCGGAATCTGTCGCGGCTTCCCCAAGCCGGAAGCCGCACATTAGCCGATGGCTGCCTTGCGGCAAAGCTCAGGGGGCCATTTTTCCTAGCCGCGGCGCAACGATCGCGTGCGGAACGGTGAGGTAGCGCGGCAGGCCGTCGGGGCCGTAGGGGGGGTAGGCCTCGCCGCGGATGAGCGGCTCGAGGTAACGCCGCGCCGCCGCGGTGATGCCATGGCCGTCGCGGCGGATGAAGCCCGCCGGCATCTTCTTCTCGCGGTTCGCGATGCGTTCGAGCGGCGCGCCTTCGACCTTCCAGCGGTAGGGCGCCTCGGACGTGCGCACGATCACCGGCATCGTCGCGTTATGGCCGGCGAGCGCCAGCTCCACCGCCGCGCGTCCCACAGCCTGTGCCTGCTCGAAGTCGGTCTTCGAGGCGATGTGCCGCGCCGAGCGCTGCAGGTAGTCGGGCAGGGCCCAGTGCACCTTGAGGCCGAGCACGTCATGGACGCGTCCTGCGAGATACGAGGCGACGCCGCCGAGCTGGGTGTGGCCGAAGGCGTCCTTGCCGCCACCCGCATCCGCGACGAAGCGCCCGTCGGCGCTGCGGATGCCTTCGCTGGCCACGACCACGCACCAGCCGACGCGCTCGACGACGGCCTTCACCTTCGCCAGGAAATCCGCCTCGTCGTACGGCCGCTCGGGGAACAGGATCAGCTGCGGCGCATCGTCCGGCCCCTTGCCGGCGAGGCCGCCCGCGGCCGCGAGCCAGCCGGCGTGGCGGCCCATCGCCTCGTATACGAACACCTTCGTCGAGGTCTCCGCCATCGCCGCCACGTCGAGCGCGGCTTCGCGCACCGACACGGCCGTGTACTTCGCCGCCGAGCCGAAGCCGGGGCAGCAGTCGGTCACCGCCAGGTCGTTGTCCACCGTCTTGGGCACGCCGACGCAGGTCAGGGGATATCCGAACTCCGCCGCCAGCTTCGAGAGCTTGAGCGCCGTGTCGGCCGAATCGTTGCCCCCGTTGTAGAGGAACCAGCGCACGTCGTGGGCGCGCAGCACCGCGATCAGGCGCTCGTAGCGGGCGCGGTCCTCCTCGAGCGACTTGAGCTTGACCCGGCACGAACCGAAGGCCCCGCCTGGGGTGTGGGCGAGGGCGCGGACCGCGGCGAGCGGCATCCGGGACGTGTCCACCAGTTCCTCGCGCAGCGCGCCGAGGATGCCGTTGCGCGCGGCCAGCACCTTCACGCGGCGCTTGCGGGCGGCCTCGATGACCGCTGCGGCGGTGGCGTTGATGACGGCCGTGACGCCGCCGGACTGGGCGTAAAGCAGGGTTCCCGAAGGCATTGGCGTTCCTGTGGGCCGGCCGGGATGGGTTAAGCTGGCGCCCGGCCGCGGTGTGTGGGGACCGGCAGCAGTCTAGCGCCGCCCACGCATCGCGATTGACAGTTCGGGAGTGGCTGATGCGATTGGTTCTGTTGGGTGCGCCGGGCTCCGGCAAGGGAACGCAGGCGGCGCGGCTGAAGGATCACCTCCAGGTCCCGCACGTCTCCACCGGCGACCTGCTGCGCGGCGAAGTCGCGGCCGGCAGCAAGCTCGGGCTCGCGGCGAAGGAAGTGATGGCGCGCGGCGAACTCGTGTCCGACGAGATCCTGCTCGGCATGCTCGAGGACCGGTTCTCGCGTCCCGACACCCGCGGCGGCTTCATCCTCGACGGTTATCCGCGCAACCTCGCCCAGGCCGCCGCGCTCGACGCGCTGCTGGCGCGCATCGGCCAGCCGATGGACTACGCGGTGCAGCTGGAAGTGCCGACGTCGCTGCTGGTCGAGCGCATCGCCGGCCGCGCCAAGGCCGAGGGCCGCGCCGACGACAATCCGGAATCGGTGCGCAAGCGGCTCGAGGTGTACGACAGCCAGACCGCGCCGGTGATCGACTTCTACCGCCGGCACGGCCAGCTCACCGTCGTCGACGGCGTCGGCGGGCTCGACGACGTGTTCAACCGCATCATCGAGGCGATCGCGCCCACCGCCGACGTCGGCTGATGTCGCCGCGTTCGATGCCGCTGCTTCGCCTGGGCCCGCGATGAAACTCCACATCCTCGGCATCGCCGGCACCTTCATGGGTGGCGTGGCGGCGCTCGCGCGCGAACTCGGCCACGCGGTGGAAGGCAGCGACCAGGCCGTCTACCCGCCGATGTCCACGCAACTCGAAACGCTGGGCATCGCGTTGAAGCAGGGGTACGCGCCCGGCAACATCTCGCCCGGCTGCGACGTCGTGGTGGTCGGCAACGCGCTGTCGCGCGGCAACCCTGCGGTGGAGCAGGTGCTCGACGACGGCCGCGCCTACACCTCCGGCGCGGAATGGCTGCGCGAGAACGTGCTGCCGGGCCGCGACACGCTGGCGGTGGCCGGCACGCACGGCAAGACCACGACCACCACGCTGCTCGCCTTCCTGCTGCAGGCGGCGGGGCGCGATCCCGGTTTCCTGATCGGCGGCGTTGCCGGCGACTTCGGCGTGTCGGCACGCATCGGCGGCGGCCGCGAGTTCGTGGTCGAGGCCGACGAATACGACACCGCGTTCTTCGACAAGCGCTCGAAGTTCGTGCACTACCGGCCGCTGGTCGCGATCCTCAACAACCTCGAGTACGACCACGCCGACATCTTCCCGGACGTCGCCGCGATCCAGCGCCAGTTCCACCACCTCGTGCGCACCGTGCCGCGGCGCGGCCGCCTGGTCGTCAACGGCGAGGACGCGCGGCTGGCCGAAGTGCTGGCGATGGGGTGCTGGACGCCGGTGGAGACGTTCGGACTCGACCCTGCGCTGGCGGTGGGCGGTCGCGCATTCGACTGGACCGCGCGGATGATCGCCGCCGATGGCAGCGCGTTCGCGGTGCTGCATCGCGGACGCGAGATCGGCGAGGTGCGCTGGCCGTTGCTCGGTCGCCACAACGCCATGAACGCGCTTGCGGCAATCGCGGCCGCGCACGCGGTCGGCGCCGACGTGGCCGCCGCGTTGCCGGCATTCGCGCGCTTCGGCGGCATCCGCCGGCGCATGGAGGTCGTGGGCGAGCATGGCGGGATCACCCTCTACGACGATTTCGCCCACCATCCCACGGCCATCGCGACCACGCTCGAAGGCCTGCGCGCGCGCGTCGGCGACGCGCGCATCGTCGTGGCGATGGAGCCGCGCAGCAATTCGATGCGGCTCGGCGCGCACGCCGATGCGCTCGCGCCGTCGCTCTCGCTCGCGGACGTGGTCGTGTTCCTGCATCGCCCGGAGCTGGCGTGGGATGCCGGCAAGGTCGTCGGCGCGCTGCGCGCCGAGGCACGCGCCGTCCCCGACGTCGACACGCTGGTCGCGACGCTGGTCGATGTCGCGCGCGCCGGCGACCACGTCGTCTTCATGTCCAACGGCGGCTTCGATGCGGCGCCGCGCCGCTTCCTCGCCGCCCTGGAAGAAATCCCTTCCTGAGGCGACGCAGGCGTGGAATCGCTCGGGTTGTTCCCGTTGCATGCGGTGCTGGTGCCGGGCGCGGCGATGGACCTGCGCGTGTTCGAGGCGCGCTACCTCGACCTCGTGCGCGACTGCGGGCGCAACGGCCGCGGCTTCGGCGTGTGCATGATCGTCGACGGCGAGGAGGCCGGCGCCGCGGCGACGCCCGCCGCGTGGGGCACCGAGGCGCGCCTCGAGGATTTCGGCACCGAACCGGGCGGCGTGCTGACGCTGCGGGTGCGCGGCCATCGCCGCTTCCGCGTCACGCATACGCGGGTACGCGACAACGGGCTGGTCGTCGGCGATATCGAGTGGCGCGAACCGGACGGCGACGACGAACTGCGCCCCGAGCACGCGCTGCTCGGCACCCTGCTGCAGAAGATCCTGGAGCAGGCCGGCGGCGAGCATGCGAACGCGGGCCCGGCGCAACTGGGCGACGCGGCATGGGTCGGCTGGCGGCTGGCCGAATGGTTGCCGCTGTCGCTGGCGCAACGCCAGGCGCTGCTGCAGGAAGACGATCCCGCCGAGCGACTGCAGTTGCTCACCGGCTGGATCGAGACGCTGGCCTAGCGCCCCTTGGCCTGGCGCACGCCGGGCGCGCGTGCATCCACGCGCAACACGTCGATGCCGTCGCGATCCGCCGCATGCGCGGGGAAGACGGACAGCGCCGCGCGTACCGCCCGGTCCGCCGCATCGTTGTCGGGGACGGGTTGCCACAGGCCCATCGTGTCGAGCACGCGCACGTGGTGCATCGCCTGCGCGCTGCCGAGCCACAGCGGCGAGCCGTCATCGAGCCGCACCGACGCGCGCCAGACGTGCAGCACCTGTTCCTCGCCCTGTCCCGGGCCGGAACGTCGCATCAGCAACACTTCGGCTTCCGCGCCCAGCGTTGCCGGCAGCACGGCCTGCGCGGACGGCGCGCGGTCGTCGTCGAGCAGGCCCAGCACGTCGAGCCAGTCCGCTTGCCGCTGTTCGCGCCAGCCGCGCGCGACGAGCGCGCCGCGCAGGCGATCGAGCGACCCCGCCACCTGCAGGTCCAGCGGCCAGCGCCGGCCGCTGCTGCGTTCGTTGCGACGCGCGGGCAATTCGCGCCAGCCTTCGCCATCCCACCACGACGACGCAGCGATCGTCCGCGTCGGCGCCGGCGATTCGAAACGCACCAGCAACGGTGCCGCGGCGTGCCCCGCATGCCACGCACCGGCGATCGCCAGCACGCCGTAGAAAGCGGCAGCGAGCGGGCGCATGTCGAGCGGTCGCGACACGTGGCTGCGGTAAGCGATGCCCAGCGCCAGCAACCAGGAGATGCCGAGCAGCATGCCGCCGACGATGTCGCTGAGCCAGTGCGCGCCCAGGTACAGCCGCGCGAACCCGATCATCGTCACCAGGGCGCCGCCGACCACGTACGGCCACACGCGTCGCCGTCCGGGCAGGGCGCGCGCGACCAGCACCGCGAAGAAGCCGAGCGTGATCGTCGCCATCGTCACCGCGATCGACGGGAAACCGAATCCGTCCGGCGCGCCCGGCGGGCGCGGCATGTCGATCCACGCGTCCAGGCCGGCGGTGAGCGCGAGGCCGAAGCACAAGGCCGCGAGCCAGTAGCCGGCGGCGATCCAGCGTCGCCGCCACAGCAGCCACGCCATCACCGCGCCGATGGCCGGCAACAGCACCTCCGCGTCGCCCAGCGTCGCGAGCGCCGCCATCAACCGGTCGGCCAGCGGATTGCGCAACGTCGCCATCGCCGAATACACGGTCTGGTCGATGAGCAGCGGGCCACCGCGCCCGAGCACCAGCGCCAGCAACGCGAACCAGGCCCAGCCGATCGCGAGCAGGCAGGCCGCGAGCAGCGCCAGCGGGGCCGATTCGGGGCGTTTCGGATCGACCAGCGCCTGCGCATAGCGGCCCAGGCGCGGATGCGCGCTCGACCAGCGCAGCGCGCGCGCGAGCAGCGTGTCGGCGTGGTGCGCGAACCAGCGCCATGCATACAGCACCACCGCCCACGCCAGCGCGAGCACGGCGAGCAGCGCCAGCAGCGCGAGCGCGAGCCGGTCGGCGACGGCGGCGACCGCGTCGTAGGACGCGCCGAAGATCCAGCCCGGCGCGAGGAAGACCGCCGCCCACGTCACTGCCGCGAACAGGCTTGGCGGCAGGTAGCGGCGCAGCGGCATGCGCAGCATGCCCGCCACCGCCGGCACGAAGGGCCGCACCGCGCCGACGTAGCGCGCGATCACGATGCCCTTGTTGCCATGGCGGCGGAACAGCGCCTCGCCCCGGTGCAGCAGCTGCGGATAACGGCGGAATGGCCAGTGCTCGCGCATCGACGGTCCCCAGCGCCGGCCGATCCAGTAGCTGAGCCCGTCGCCGAGCAATGCGCCCAGCGCCGCAGCGACCAGCGCATAGGGGCCGGAGACGTGGCCGAGCCCGACCAGCACGCCGACCGCGAACAGCAACGGCAGCGCGGGCACGACGATGCCGACCACCGCGAGCGCGTCGCAGAAGGCCACGAGGAAGACCAGGCCGCCTGCCGCGACCGGATGGGCGCTGATCCAGGCGACGGTGCCATCGAACCACGCGCTCGTCATGGAGCGGATTATGCTTGGCGCAATCCGAGGAGCAAACCATGGCCACCCTGTCCGGCAAGACCCTGTTCATCACCGGCGCATCCCGCGGCATCGGCCGGGCGATCACGCTGCGTGCCGCGCGCGATGGCGCCAACATCGCCATCGCCGCCAAGTCGGACGTGCCGAACCCGAAACTGCCGGGCACCATCCACACCGTCGCCGCCGAGGTGGAGGCCGCCGGCGGGCGCGCGCTGGCCCTGCGCTGCGACATCCGCGACGAGGATTCGGTCGGCGCAGCGGTGGCGGCCACGGTCGACGCCTTCGGCGGCATCGACGCGCTGGTCAACAACGCCAGCGCGATCTGGCTGCGCGGCACGCTGGACACCCCGATGAAGCGCTTCGACCTGATGCAGCAGGTCAATGCGCGCGGCAGCTTCCTGTGCGCGCAGGCCTGCCTGCCGCACCTGCTGAAGGCGCCGAACCCGCACATCCTGACGCTCGCGCCGCCGCCGTCGCTCGACCCGAAGTGGTGGGGCCCGCACACCGGCTACACGCTCGCGAAGATGGGCATGAGCTTCGTCACGCTCGGTCTCGCCGCGGAATTCGGCCGCCAGGGCATCGCGATCAATGCGCTGTGGCCGCGCACCGTGATCGCCACCGACGCGATCAACCTGATCCCGGGCGTCGATACCGCCAACTGCCGGAAGCCGGAGATCGTCGCCGACGCGGCGCACGCCATCCTCGTGCGGCCGGCGCGGGGCTTCTCCGGCAACTTCCTGGTCGACGAGGAGGTGCTGCGCGAAGCCGGCGTGCACGACTTCGATGCCTATGCGATGCAGCCGGGGGCGCCACTGCTGCCCGACCTGTTCCTGGACTGACCGAGCGGGGCTTCACGGGCCCCGCGGCATACTGCCGCCATGCGCTACCTGCACACCATGGTCCGCGTCCGCGATCTCGACGCTTCGCTGCGCTTCTATTGCGATGGCCTGGGCCTGCGGGAATCCCGCCGGAAGGAGAACGCTGCGGGCCGCTACACCCTCGTGTTCCTGGCGGCGTCGGAAAGCCCCGACGCCGAACTCGAACTGACGTGGAACTGGCCGGCCGCAGGCGGCAGCGCCGAGGATTACGGCAGCGCGCGCAACTTCGGCCACCTCGCGTTCCGCGTCGACGACATCCATGCGCTGTGCGCGCACCTGCAAGCGATGGGCATCACGATCAACCGACCGCCGCGCGACGGCCACATGGCGTTCGTGCGTTCGCCGGACCTGGTCTCGATCG
>CAMLSB010000083.1 GCA_946482565.1 uncultured Lysobacteraceae bacterium
ATCGACGCCGAGGAAGCCGTGCGCACCGCCGCCGACATCCTCAGCGACCAGCTGTCGGTGTTCGGCGACTTCACGCACCGCGACCGCGGCGCGTCGAAGCCGGTGGCCGCCGGCGTGGATCCGGTGCTGCTGCGCCCGATCGACGACCTGGAGCTGACGGTGCGTTCGGCCAACTGCCTCAAGGCCGAGAGCATCTACTACATCGGCGACCTGATCCAGAAGACCGAGGTCGAGCTGCTCAAGACCCCGAACCTGGGCAAGAAGTCGCTCACCGAGATCAAGGAAGTGCTCGCGCAGCGTGGCCTCTCGCTCGGCATGAAGCTCGAGAACTGGCCGCCGGCGGGAGTCGCTTCCCACGGGATGATGGGCTGACGCCCTTGCCGCGGCAGCCGCCGCGGCAGCGACCGCAACACGATGACGAACACGCCGACGGGCTCGAGCCCGCGGCATCGCCGGAAAGGGATTTTCCGGCCAGGACCAGCGCAGTCCGAAGCTCCAACGCCAGGATGGCGACAGCGAACGCCAACGCCTACAACATTCAACAAGGACCAGACCCATGCGCCACCAGAAATCCGGCCGCAAGTTCAGCCGCACCAGCGCCCATCGCCAGGCGATGTTCGAGAACATGGCCGCGTCGCTGATCAAGCACGAGCTGATCAAGACCACCTTGCCGAAGGCCAAGGAACTGCGCCGCGTCGCCGAGCCGCTGATCACGCTCGCCAAGACCGACGGCGTCGCCAACCGCCGCGTCGCATTCGCCCGGCTGCGCGACAAGGAGGCCGTCGGCACGCTGTTCACCGTGCTCGGCCCGCGCTACGCCACCCGTCCGGGCGGCTACCTGCGCATCCTCAAGTGCGGTTTCCGCGCCGGCGATAACGCGCCGATGGCCTACGTCGAGCTCGTCGACCGCCCGCAGGCCGTGTAGAGCCGACCCATGGTCGGCTGACGCCTAACGGGGCCGACCATGCATCGGCCCTGCGGCAAACGAAGCCCCGGCCGATGCCGGGGCTTCTTTTTTTGCGTATCGTGGCGGCATGAACGCCAACCCCCTCCGCTGGTCCTTCCGCGCCGCCTGCCTGGCCGGTTTCGCCGCCTGCGCGCTGCTCATCGGCTATGCCCTGTACCTGCAGTTCCACGACTTCCTGGAGCCGTGCCCGCTGTGCATCTTCCAGCGCATCGCGTTCGCGACGCTGGGCATCGTGTTCCTGCTGGCGGGGCTGCACGCGCCGCGCGGTGCTGGTGGTCGCCGGGCCTGGGGCGTGCTCGCGTTGCTGGCGGCGGCGGCTGGCATCGGCATCGCCGGGCGCCATGTGTGGCTGCAGCACCTGCCGGCCGACCAGGTGCCGATGTGCGGGCCGGGCCTGAACTTCCTGATGGAGGCGTTCCCGCTCAGCAGCGTGATCCGCACGGTGCTCACCGGTTCGGGCGAGTGCGCGAAGGTCGACTGGACGTTCCTCGGCCTGTCGATGCCGGAATGGAGCCTGGCGTGCTTCCTGCTGTTCGCCGCGTGGATCGTGCTGAAGATGCTGCTGCCGGGGAAGGAGGCGCGCCGCCATGGCCATCGCTGACCGCCCGCAGCCCGTCACGTTGGCCGAGGGCTGGTCGCCCGCGTCCTGGCGCGAGCGTCCGGCCGCGCAGTTGCCCGCGTATCCCGATGCAGGTGCGCTCGCGCAGGCCATGGCCGAACTGCGCTCGCTGCCGCCGCTGGTCACCTCGTGGGAGATCCTCGCGCTGAAGCAGCAGGTTGCCGAGGCGCAGGAGGGCCGCCGCTTCCTGCTGCAGGCCGGCGACTGCGCCGAGAGCTTCGCCGAATGCAGTTCCGGCGTGATCTCCAACCGGCTCAAGGTGCTGTTGCAGATGAGCCTGGTGCTGGTGCACGGCCTGCGCCTGCCGGTGGTGCGCGTGGGCCGCTTCGCCGGCCAGTACGCGAAGCCGCGCTCGACCGACATGGAAACGCGCGACGGCGTTTCGCTGCCCTCGTACCGCGGCGACATCGTCAACGCGCCGGGCTTCACCGCCGAAGAACGCACGCCCGACCCGCGCCGCATGGTCAAGGCGCACGCGCGCTCGGCGCTGACGATGAACTTCGTGCGCGCGCTGATCGACGGCGGCTTCGCCGACCTGCACCACCCCGAATACTGGAACCTGGAGTGGGTGGGGCATTCGCCGCTGGCCGAGGAATACCGGCACATGGTGTCGGGCATCGGCGACGCGGTGCGTTTCATGGAAACGCTGTCCGGCAGCGAGGTGCACAACCTCAACCGGGTCGATTTCTACACCTCGCACGAAGCGCTGCTGCTGCCCTACGAGGAAGCGCAGACGCGGCAGGTGCCGCGGCAGTGGGGCTGGTTCAACCTCGGCACGCACTTCCCGTGGATCGGCATGCGCACGGCGGCGCTCGACGGCGCGCACGCGGAGTACTTCCGCGGCATCCGCAACCCGATCGCGGTGAAGGTGGGGCCGTCGGCTACGCCGGACGCGCTGCTGCGCCTCATCGACCTGCTGAACCCGGGCGACGAGGCGGGGCGGCTCACCTTCATCCATCGCATGGGCGCGGGACAGGTCGCGGACAAGCTGCCGGCGCTGCTCGACGCGGTGCGGCGCGATGGCCGCCGCGTGCTGTGGGTCTGCGACCCGATGCACGGCAACACCGAAACCTCCAGCAACGGCTACAAGACGCGGCGCTTCGCCAACATCCGCAGCGAGCTCGAGCAGTCGTTCGACCTGCATGCCGCGGCGGGCACGCGCCTGGGCGGCGTGCACCTGGAGCTGACCGGCGAGGACGTGACCGAATGCACCGGCGGCGCGCGCGACCTGACCGACGCCGACCTGGCGCGCGCCTACCGTTCCAATGTCGATCCGCGCCTGAACTACGAGCAGGGCCTGGAGGTCGCGATGCTGGTCGTGCGCAAGCAGGCGCAACTCGCGGCGCCGCGGCGATGAGGCGCTCGATCGCGTCGCTCGCCGGGCTGCTGGCCGCTGGCATCACCGGCAGTGCGTGGGCCGCCACCGGCACGATGGCCCTTGCGGGCATTGCGGATGCCGCAAGCGCCAACGCACCGGCCGCGACCCCGGCCGCGACCGTCGTGGCGCAGGATTCCGGTGTCGCCGTGCGCCTGCGCGGCATTTCCGCCGTCGATGCGAAGGTGGCGTGGGCCAGTGGCCGCGAGGGGACGGTGTTGCGCACCGTCGACGGCGGCGCGCATTGGCAGGCGATGCATGTGCCGGGCGCGGAAAAGCTCGACTTCCGCGACGTCGAGGGCTTTTCCGCGGACCGCGCGATCGTCCTGTCGATCGGGCCGGGTGCGGATTCGCGGGTGTATCGCACCGACGATGCCGGGCGCAGCTGGCAGCTCGCGTTGCAGAACGCGGATCCGCGCGCATTCTTCGACTGCATGGCGTTCGATGGCGAACGCGGCTGGATGCTCGGCGATCCGGTGGACGGCGCGTTCCAGGTCTACGCGAGCACCGACGGCGGCCGCACCTGGGCGCTGCAACCGGGCGGCATGCCACCGGCGGAGAAGGACGAAGCGGCGTTCGCCGCCAGCGGTACCTGCATCGCGACCACGCCGTGGGGCGGGCGCATGGTGGTGGGCGGAGGCGGCGCGGCGCGTGCGTTCGTCGACAGCGGCGATGGCGATGGCAACGCCCACGACATCTCCGGCGCGACGGCGGGCGCCTCGCCGATCGCGTGGAGCGCATACGCGACGCCGATCCCGGCACGCGTGTCGGCGGCGGGCATCTTCTCGGCGGCGCCCGCGGGCAGCGACATGCTGCTGGTCGGCGGCGACTTCGAGCACGAAGCGGCACCGGGCAGCGCGGCGCTCGCGCAACGCCACGACGACGGCAGCCTGAAGGTATCGGCGCTGCCGGATCCACGCGGCTATCGCTCCGGCGTGGCCTGCGCCGGCGACGCGCGGCCGCGTTGCGTCGCGGTCGGGCCGGGCGGGGTGGACGTGCTGGTCGACGGCCGCTGGCAGGCCTTGTCCGACACCGGCTACGACGCCGTCGACCTCGCCGCGGATGGCAGCGGCAGCGGCTGGGCGAGCGGCGACAAGGGCCGCATCGCCCGCATCAGGATCGCGCCGGCACCCTAGTGGCGGCGCAACTCGACGGTGCGCGTTACGGCACCAGCGTCGGCAGGAACTTCGGCGGCTTGCGCGCCTGCGTCGCCTGCTCGTAGCCGTAGGCGATGCCGATCAGCGTGGGCTCGCTCCACGCCGCGCCCATGAACACGATGCCCACCGGCAACTCGTGCGCGAAGCCCGCCGGTACCGTGATCGACGGATAGCCGGCCACCGAGGTGATCTGCGACGCGCCGCCCACGGTCGGATCGCCGCTGACGACGTGGTCGCCGAGCACCAGGTCGGTCGTGTACGCCGGGCCCCACGACGGCGCGAGCAGCGCATCGAGGTGGTTCGCCTTCAATGCGGCATCGATGCCTTCCGGTCCCGCGCGCCGCTTCGCGCGCGCCAGCGCATCGAGGTAGGCCTTGTCCGTCAGCGGCCCCTTCGCCTGCGCCTGCAGGAAAAGCTCCTGTCCGAACCAGGGCATCTCCGTGTCCGCGTGCGCGTCGTTGAACGCGATCAGGTCGGCGAGCGTCTTCGACGGCACGTCGGCGCCGGCGAGGTAGGCGGCCACGTCGTGCTTGAACTCGTACAGCAGTACGTTGAATTCGTCGTCGCCGAGCTTGTCGACGTTCGGTACATCGACCGGATCGACGACGATCGCGCCCTGCGCGCGCAGCACGGCGATCGCCTGCTCGAGCGCGCGGTCGGCGTTCGGTTCCATGCCGGCGAGCTTGCGGACCACGCCGATGCGCTTGCCCGCGAGCGCGCCCGGCTGCAGGAAGCGCGTGTAGTCGGTCGCGTGCGCGTCGGCGCCCGCGGTCGCCGCATCGGCCGGATCGCTGCCCGCCATCGCGGTGAGCAGCGCGGCCGCGTCGGCGACGGTGCGCGTCATCGGCCCGGCGGTGTCCTGCGAATGCGCGAGCGGGATGATGCCGCCGCGGCTCACCAGCCCGAGCGTCGGCTTGATGCCGACGAGGCCGGTCATCGCGGCGGGGCAGATCACGCTGCCGTCGGTCTCGGTGCCGATGCCCACGGTGGCCATGTTCGCGGCGATCGCGCTGCCGGTGCCCGAACTCGAGCCGCAGGGATTGCGGTCTAGCACGTACGGGTTGCGCGTCTGCCCGCCGCGCCCGGTCCAGCCGGAGCTGGCGTGCGTGGAGCGGAAGTTGGCCCACTCGCTGAGGTTGGTCTTGCCGAGGATCACGGCGCCGGCGTCGCGCAGGCGCTGCACGAGGAACGCGTCGTGCTTCGGGCGGTTGTCCGCCAGCGCCAGAGAGCCGGCGGAATTGACCATCGGCACCGCGTCGATGTTGTCCTTGAGCAGGACCGGGATGCCGTGTAACGGCCCGCGCACCTTGCCCGCGGCGCGCTCGGCGTCGCGCGCGGCGGCTTCGGACATCGCATCCGGGTTGAGCTCGATGATCGCGTTGACCGCCGGCCCCGACTTGTCGATCGCGGCGATGCGGTCGAGGTAGGCGCGGGTGAGCGTGCGGCTGTCGAGCGCCCCGGCGGCCATGCGCGCCTGAAGGCCGGCGACGGTGGCCTCGTCGAAAGCGAAGGCGGTCGGGCCGGGCGCGGCTGCGCCGTCGCCCGGCGACTGCGCGGGCCGCGGGACGGCCCCGGCCGGGGCCGTGCCGGCCAGGAAGGGACACGCGAGCAACAGCGCCGCCAGCAGCGGCGCGCGACGGAACGGCAACATGGGAACCCCCGGTCGGCTAGTAGCGACGACGCAGGATATCGCGGGCCAGCACCCAGACGACGGCGACGTTGATCGCCAGCACCACCAGCGCCGGCCAGCCGGGATGGCGCCACAGCGCGTAGAGGTCCAGCGGGAGGTAGAGGGACGCCGTCACGCAGCCCAGCCACGAGGCCCAGCCCTTGGCGCGCCACAGGCCCCAGGCCTCGAGCACGTGCAGCAGGCCGTAGGCCATGACCGCCGCTGCGGCCAGGTGGACCGAGCCGGGATTGATCTGGTTGGCGAACAGGGCGAGGGCGCCGTGCTGGGGATCGAGCTGGAAGCGCGCGATCAGCTCGTGCACCCAGCGCCGCAGCGGCGCCGGGCCGAGCAGCTCGAGGCCGCTCGCGGCGAGCACGGCCAGCGTGCCCTTCGCGCCCTCGACGAGGGCGATGACGTGGAGCCCCGGATGCGCGTGCGGATCCGGGTTGTAGTGCGGGTGCCGCGGATCGGAAGCCGGCAGCTCGTCCATCACGCGGCGCGAGAAGCCCGCTTGCGGTCGGTCTCGGTGAGGAACTTCTTGCGCAGGCGGATTTCCTTCGGCGTGACTTCCACCAGCTCGTCGTCCTCGATGAAGTCCAGTGCCTGCTCCAGGGTGTACTTGATCGCCGGGCTGAGCTGGATCGCATCGTCCTTGCCCGAGGCGCGCATGTTGGTCAGCGGCTTGGGCTTGATCACGTTGACGGTGAGGTCGTTGTCCTTCGAATGGATGCCGACCAGCTGGCCCTCGTACACGTTGTCGCCTTCGGCGGCGAACAGGCGGCCGCGTTCCTGCAGCGGCCCGAGCGAGTACGCCGGCGTGGTGCCCGGCGCGTTGGCGATCATCACGCCGTTGATGCGCTTGGCGATCGCGCCGGTTTCCTTCGGGCCGTAATGGTCGAACACGTGGAACAGCAGGCCCGAGCCCTGGGTCAGGGTGCGGAACTCGTTCTGGAAGCCGATCAGGCCACGCGCCGGGATCATGTAGTCCAGGCGCACGCGGCCCTTGCCGTCGGATTCCATGTTCTTGAGCTGCGCCTTGCGCGTGCCCAGCTTCTCCATCACGCCGCCCTGGTGCACTTCCTCGACGTCCACCACCAGCTGCTCGATCGGCTCCATCAGCTGGCCGTCGATCTCCTTGATGATCACCTCGGGGCGCGACACCGCCAGCTCGAAGCCCTCGCGTCGCATGGTCTCGATGAGCACCGACAGGTGCAGCTCGCCGCGGCCCGACACCAGGAACTTGTCGGCGTCGCCGGTTTCCTCGACCTTCAGCGCGACGTTGTGCAGCGTCTCGCGCTCGAGGCGCTCGCGCAGCTGGCGGCTGGTGATGAACTTGCCGCCGGAATGCTCCTTGGAGCCGGCGAACGGCGAATTGTTGACCTGGAAGGTCATGCTGATCGTTGGCTCGTCGACGGTCAGCGCCGGCAGCGCTTCCGGTACGTCGAGCGCGCACACGGTGTCGGAAATGCCCAGGTCCTGGATGCCGGCGATGGCGACGATGTCGCCCGCTTCGGCTTCCTCGACCTCGATGCGCTCCAGGCCCATGAAGCCCAGCACCTGCACGATCTTGCCCTGGCGCTTCTTGCCCTCGCGGTCGACGATCGCGACCGGCTGGTTCTTGCGCACCTTGCCGCGCTGGATGCGGCCGATGCCGATCAGGCCGACGAAGTTGTTGTAGTCGAGCTGGCTGATGCGCATCTGGAACGCGCCGTCCGGATCGACGCTCGGCGGCGGCACGTGCTGCATGATCGCTTCGTACAGCGGGGTCATGTCGCCGTCGCGCGCGCTGTCGTCCAGGCTCGCGTAGCCGTGCAGCGCCGAGGCGTACACGATCGGGAAGTCGAGCTGCTCGTTGGTCGCGCCGAGCTTGTCGAACAGGTCGAACACCTGGTCGATCACCCAGTCCGGGCGTGCGCCCGGGCGGTCGATCTTGTTGACGACCACGATCGGCTTGAAGCCCATCGCGA
>CAMLSB010000084.1 GCA_946482565.1 uncultured Lysobacteraceae bacterium
GCCGCGTTCTCGACCGGCACCAGCGTGTGCAGCGGATGCTCGGAGACGACGAAGCCGCCGACGTGCTGCGACAGGTGCCGCGGCTTGCCGAGCAGCTCGCCGACCAGCGCGACGAGATGGCGGATGGCACGGCTTCCGGGGTCGAAGCCCTGCTCGCGCAGGCGCTCTGCGGAAGGCGCATCGCTGCTCCAGGCGCTGGCGCTGCGGGACAGCCGCGCGATCTCGCCTTCGCCGAAGCCCAGCGCGCGGGCCACGTCGCGCACCGCGCTGCGGGTGCGGTAGCGGATCACGGTGGCGGCGAGCGCGGCGCGTTCGCGGCCATAGCGCTGGTAGATGTACTGGATGACCTCCTCGCGGCGCTCGTGCTCGAAGTCGATGTCGATGTCCGGCGGTTCGTTGCGTTCCTCGGACAGGAAGCGCTCGAACAGCAGGCCCATGCGCGCCGGGTCGATGGCGGTGACGCCCAGCGCGTAGCACACCACCGAATTCGCCGCCGAGCCGCGGCCCTGGCAGAGGATGCCCAGCGAGCGCGCATGGCGGACGATGTCGTGCACGGTGAGGAAGTAGGACTCGTAGTCTTTCTTGCGGATCAGTGCGAGTTCCTTCTCGATGAGCGCGCGCGCCTCGTCGCTCGTGCCCCCGGGCCAGCGCTCGCGCGCGCCGGCCTCGACCAGTTCGCGCAGCCAGTCCTGCGGCGTCCTGCCTTCGGGCACCAGTTCGCGCGGGTACTGGTAACCGAGGTCCTGCGCAAGGTCGAAGCGGCAGCGCCCGGCGATGCGCAGCGTCTCTTCCAGCAGTGCGGGCGGATGGATCGCGGCCAGCGCGCGGCGCGTGCGCAGGTGGCGCTCGCCGTTCGGGAACAGGCGCCGGCCGGCTTCGGCCACCGGCACGCGGTGGCGGATCGCGGTCATCGTGTCCTGCAGCGCGCGGCGCGCGCGCGCGTGCATGTGCACGTCACCGGCGGCGACGGCCGGGATGCCGAGTTCGCCGGCCAGTGCCTGCAGGTCGCGCAGGCGCGCGGCGTCGTCGGCGCCACGATGCAATTCCACCGCCAGCCACAGCCGGTCGTCGAAGCGCTGGCGCAGCCATTCGCCGTGTTCGCGCACCGGCACCTCGCCGGGGACCCATAGCGCGAGCAGCCCCTGCAGCGCCGCCGCATCGAGGTCGGCGCGCAGCAACCGGTACTCGCCCTTGGCCGAGCGCCGGCGGCCGCGGGTGATGAGCCGGCACAGCGCCGTGTAGCCGTCGCGGTCCTCGACCAGCAGCACCAGCTTCGGGCCGTCCTCCAGGGCGAACTCGCTGCCGACGATGAGCGGCACGCCGGTGTCGCGCGAGGCTTCCAGCGCGCGCACGATGCCGGCGAGCGAGCATTCGTCGGTGATCGCCAGCGCGCGGTAGCCCTGGCGGCGCGCGCGCTCGAACAGCTCGGCCGCGTTCGATGCGCCGCGGCAGAAGCTGAAGTCGGAGAGGCAGTGCAGTTCCGCATATGCCTGTAGAGCCGACCCATGGTCGGCTTTCCGTGGCAGCCGACCATGGGTCGGCTCTACGCTCATGCGAACCATCCGTGCAGCATCGGCGGCGTATCCGCGTCGCCCGCGGGCCGGAACACCCAGGCGCGCTGGCCGTCGCCGGTTTCGACCACGTAGTAATCGCGGCGCAGGCCGCCGCCGTCCCACCAGCCGCTCTCGATGCGTTCGGGGCCCGCGAGTGACACGACGCCATGGCCGCGCAGCGGCACCGGCCGCGGCAAGAGCCACGCGGGGCGTGGCGCGGTCGGGGGTTCCGGCTGGGAAGCGGCATGCTGCGCGGCCGTGGCCTGGACCGTCACGCGTCGCCACGCCTGCTCGGGGCGATGGTCATCGCGCGCGGCGAGCCGGTACACCGCCTCATTGCCCAGGCGCGCGCGCAGGCGCTCGCGCAGCGCTTCCCAGGGCAGCGACTGCGCCGGGCGTGCTTCGAACAGTTCGCGCGCGGCCGGCACGAAGGGTGGCAACTGGTCGGCGACCAGGCGGAGGCCGCGCACCGGCGCGGGTACCGCGCGATGGACCGTGCCGTCGAGCCGCTCCAGCCGACTGCGCGCCACTTCGAACAGCAATGCGGGATCGCGTTCGGCCGCGAGCAGGCCGACCACCACCTCGGTATCGGCCTGTCCCCCGGGCAGCTGCCGGTCATGCTCCAGTCGCAGCACGAAGCGCTGCACGCCGCCGTCGCGCCCCGCGAGGAACGCCGCCAGCGCCGACACCAGGCGCCGCAGCGGGAACAGCAGCGCCTGCGTGCTTTCGGCATCCCATTCGAAATCGATGCGCAGGTCGAAGCGGTCCGGCGGCGCATAGGCATCGAGTGCTTCGGGCGCGCCGCGCAGGCGATCGAGGTGCAGCAGCAGCGCCTGGCCGAAGCGCTTGCCCAGCGCGTCGCGCGGCGCGGCGAACAGTTGCCCGAGCCGGCGCAGGCCCATCGCCTGCAATGCCTGCGCCTGCTTCGGGTCGAGCTTCGCGCGCGCCACCGGGATCCGCGCCAGCGCGGTGTCGAGCCGCGCCGCGTGCACGATCGCCAGCCCGTCGTGCAGGCCGGCCAGCACCCAGGCCGCGCGCGGATTCGGCGCGACCGCGATGCGGCAGGCGATGCCGAGCGCCGCGAGGTCCTCGCGCAGGCGCCGCTCGAACACGGGCCATGGACCGAACAGGCGCAGGCTGGCTTCGATTTCCAGCACCACGGCATCGTCGTAGCCGACGTGGACCTGCGAGCTGTAGCGGTACGCCCAGGCGGCGAGCAGCTCGCGCCAATGCGCGCCGTCGCCGGCGATTGCCGGGGTCGGCGCATCGTCGGCCGCAGGCGGCGGCAACAGGTGGAGGCAGGCCCAGAGCATGGAGGGTCAGCGCGTGGCGCTGTCGCCGACGGCCCGCGGCGCGACATCTGCAATGGCCGGCAGCTCCAGCGTGCGCGACGGCGGATTGCCGCCCCGGCACTTGAGCACGCGCAGGCGCGGCGGCGCGCCGTTTTCCACCGCGATGCGCAGCGCGGCGGGCGAGGGATTGGCCGCCTCGCGCAGGCCGCGGAACACGAAGCCCGGCGTGCGCCCGCCATCGGCGGCGACCTGCAGGCGGCGCAGCGCACGGTCGTCGGCCTGGCGCGGCCACGCGAGCACCGCGCCTAGGCAGCCGGAACGCAGGCATTGCTCGGTGGCCCACAAGGCCTCGCGCGGCGCGGCATCGATGACTTGCACGAACGCGAGATCGACGCCGGCCTGGCGCCAGCCGTCGGGGAAGGGCAGGTAGGGCGGCGCGACCACGGCCACCGCCTGCGCCGCCCGCGTCAGCCGCGCGAGCGTCGGCAACAGCAGGCGCAGTTCGCCCAGGCCGTCGGCGGCGAGCAGCAGTTCGGTAAGCGCGGCTTCCGGCCAGCCGCCTTCGGGCAATACCGCATCCAGCGCATCGTGGCCGCTCGGATTGCGCCCGCGCGGCCGCGATGCGGGTTGGCCGCGCCATAGCCGGTGTTCGGCGAGCATCGTGTCGATGGAGAGGATCTGGGCGGGCATGCGCGATCAGCGGGCCGTTCAGTCGGCGCGACCATGCCCGCGCACCAGGCCGCAGAACACGCCCTCGATCGCGAAGTCCTGGCCCGGTTCCACGTCGATCGGCGCATGCGCGGGATTGCGCGGCAGCAGGCGGACGTGGCCGTCGCCCGCCAGCTGCAGGCGCTTGATCGTGACCTCGTCGTCGAGCCGCGCCACCACCGTCTGCCCGTCGCGCGCGCTCGCACCGCGCTGGATCGCGACCAGGTCGCCGTCGAGGATGCCATCGTCGCGCATCGAATCGCCGCGTACCCGCAGCAGGTAGTCGGGCCGCGTGGCGAACAACGCGCGATCCAGCACGAGGTGGCGCAGCGCATCGTCGTCGAGCGGGACGTCGGCGCCGATGGGCGCGCCGGCGGCGACGCGGCCGAGGACGGGCAGGCGCAGCATCGCCTCGCGCGCGGCGTTTCCCGCCGTTGCGGCGCGGCCGCGCGCCACGCCTTCCGGCAAGCGGATGCCGCGCGCCTTGCCCGGCAGCAGCACGAGGTGGCCTTTCGCCGCGATCGCCTGCAGGTGCTTCTGCGCGGCGCGCGTCTGGCGGAAGCCGAATGCGCGCGCGATTTCCGCCCAGGTCGGCGGCAGGCCGTGCACCGCGATGCACTCGCGCACGAAGTCGAGGATGGCGCGCTGGCGGTCGGTCAGGTCGTCTTGCTGGCTCATGGTCGCAATATTAGTACCTGCGAAGGCGCAGGTTTTCGCGTCCAGCCAATTCAACGGCTTGCCCGTCTCACCTCATGCGATGCATCAATCCGACGCGGCTACTTCTCGACGAAGGCGCGCTCGAAGACGTAATGACCCGGAGTACCGATGCGCGGGGCCGCGCTGAAACCGCGGCCATCGAGCAGCTGCCGGAAGTCATCCAGCATCGCCGGACTGCCGCACAGCATCACCCGGTCGAAGTCCGGATCCAGCGGCGGCAAGCCGAGGTCGGAAGCGAGCTGCCCGCTGGCGAGCAGGTCGGTGAGGCGGCCGCGATGGCGCCGGCCTTCCCAGGTGAACTCCTCGCGCGTCACCGCCGGGTAGTAATGCAGGCGACCGCGCACCAGCTCGCCGAGGAACTCGTGCTTCGGCAGCACATCGAGGATGTCGTCGCGATAGCACAGGTCCTCGGCGCGGCGCACGCCGTGGCACAGCACCACGTGCTCGAAGCGCTCGTAGGTCTCCGGATCCTTGATGATCGACAGCCACGGCGCGAAGCCGGTGCCGGTACCCAGCAGGTACAGGTTGCGGCCCGGATGCAGGTCGTGCACCAGCAGCGTGCCCGTCGGCTTGCGGCCTACCAGCACTTCGTCGCCCGACTGGATGTGGCGCAGGCGCGAAGTCAGCGCGCCGTCGGGCACCTTGATGCTGAAGAACTCCAGGTGCTCCTCCCAGCTCGCGCTCGCGATGGAGTACGCGCGCAGCAACGGCTTGCTGCCGCCGTCGGGCTGCGGCAGCTCGAGCCCCAGCATCACGAACTGGCCGCTGGCGAAGCGCAGGCCGGGATCGCGCGTGGTCGAGAAGCTGAAGTAGTCGTCCGTCCAGTGACGGACGTCCAGCACGGTTTGGGTGCCGAAGGCGGAGGACATCAGGGAGGACCGGTGAAGCGAATGGCCCATTGTAGTCGCAGCGCTTCCGGGGATGCTGAAGCGGGAATGGGGAATGGGGAATGGGGACGCGGATTTCCGCACGATCGGCACGGATGCGGCCGGACCGGATGGATCAGCCGCATGGAAACACGCGTCCCCGTTCCCTGTTCCCCGTTCCCGCTCCACCGCTCAGCGCGGTCCGCGCTCCTCGCGCGGCCGCGCCTTGCGATCGCGCATGAGGGCGCTGAGCACGATCGTGAAGCCCAGGCCCGCGGCCACCAGGAACAGCAGCATCGCGATCAGCGGGTAGCCGAACAGGTGGTGCGTGGTGTCGACCCGCATCATCATCGCCGACGCAACGATCAGCGCCGCGGTCACGAGGCCGGCGCTGATCCGGTTGGCGATCTTCTGCAGGCTCTCCATGATCGGAGAGTCGGCCAGGCCGTCCACGCGCACCTGCATTCGGTTTTCCGCCAGCAGCGACAGCAGGTCGGAGACCTTGCGCGGCGCTTCGCGCATCAGCGCCTGCACCTCGATCAGCTCGCTGGCGATATTCGAGGGCGACAGCGACTTCTTCAGCCGTTCGCGCATCACGTGCTCGAGGTGGCGCTCGACCACCTGCTTGACGTCCAGTTCCGGGTCCAGGGCGTGGGACACCTGCTCCAGGTTGAGCAGGGTCTTGCCCAGCAGGCTGAGTTCCGGCGGCGTGCGCAACCGGCAGGCGGCCGACAGCGCCACCAGGTCCAGCATCAGCCGTCCCTCGGACTGCGAGCCGGAATGGCTGTGCGCCGCGTAGCGCGCCACCATCTGCCCGACCTCGCGCATGAAGCGCTCCTCGTCGAAGGCTTCCAGCCGCGTGCCCATCGCGATGGCTTCGTTCGCGACTTCCTCGCCGCGCCCGTCGACCGCCGCGAACAGCAGCTTGAGCAGCCGCTCGCGCTGCTTGGGCGGCACGTGGGCGACCATGCCCAGGTCGAACAGCGCCAGGCGGCCATCGTCGGTCGCCAGCAGGTTGCCCGGATGCGGATCGGCGTGGATCTCGCCATGCACGAAGACCTGGTCGAGGTAGCCGCGCATCAGCGCCGATGCCAGCGCGCCCATGTCGTGCTCGGTGCGGTGCAGGCCCGAGATCTCGGTGACCTTGGTGCCGTGGATGAGGTCCATGGTGAGCACGCGCGTGGCGGTGTAGTCCCACACGGGCTGCGGCACCACCAGTTCGGGGTATTCGCGCAGGTGTTCGCCGAAGCGTTCCAGGTTCTCCGCCTCGGCGCGGTAATCGAGCTCGGCCAGCAGGGTCTTGCGGAATTCGTGCACCCAGTCGGAGAAATGCACGCGGCGGCCGACGTCGGTGAGGGTGTCGGCCTTGCCGGCGAGGCCGGCGATCGCGTCGAGGTCGGCGCGCACCAGGTCGCCGATGCCCGCGCGCTGCACCTTGACGGCGACCTCGCGGCCATCGCGCAGCAGCGCGCGATGCACCTGGGCGAGCGAGGCGCAGCCCAGCGGCGTTTCGTCGAATTCCGCGAACAGGTGGCTCATGCGCGCGCCGAGCGCGTCCTCGATCGTGGCGCGCACCTCGTCGAAGGGCACCGGCGCGACGTCGTCCTGCATGCGCTCCAGCGCCGCGAGGTAGGCCGGCGGCACCATGTCGGGCCGCGTGGACAGGGCCTGGCCGATCTTGACGAAGGTGGGGCCGAGCGCTTCGAGGTCGTCGACGAAGGCTTCGGGCTTGCCTTCCGTCGGCGGCGGTTCGGTCGCGGACGTCGTTCCGCCGCCATCGAGGTCCAGGCCGGTGAATACCCCGGCGCTGCGGTACTTGAGCAGGAATCCGAGGATCCGCGCGGTGCGGCCGAGGCCGTGGCTGGGCGTGTCGTTCATGGCGGGCGTCCGTGGCCGCGTGAGGCGCGGCCCGCAGCCAGCGTAGTCGGCGCGGCGTCAACGCCGCTTCATCGCGCTTGCCGCATCATGGCGGCATGGAGTCGCCCGGACGCACGTTGTGGACGATCGGCCACTCGACGCGGCCGTGGGAAGAGTTCGTGGCGCTGCTGCAGGGCGAGTCGATCGCGTGCCTCGCCGACGTGCGCCGTTTCGCCGGTTCCCGGCGCAACCCGCAGTATTCCCCGGCGGACATGGGTCCGGCACTGGCGGCCGTGGGCATCGAGTACGTGCCGATGCCGGAATACGGCGGCCGTCGCGCGCCGGTCGCGGACTCGCGCAATGGTGCCTGGCGCGTGGCCGCGTTCCGCGGCTACGCCGACTACATGGCCACGCCGGAGTTCGCGCTCGCGCGTGCGCGGCTGATGGAGCGTGCTTCGACGCAGCGCACCGCGGTGATGTGCGCCGAAGCCGTGTGGTGGCGCTGCCACCGGCGCCTGGTCTCCGACGATTTCGTCGCGCGCGGCTGGACCGTGCTGCACATCATGGGTCCCGGCAAACGGCAGCCGCATGAGCTCAATCCCGATGCGCGCATGGTCGACGACCACCTCGTCTATCCGCCCCACGGCGACCAGGTCGAACTCTTCGGCGCTACCTAGGCGGGCGCACGCGAAGGAGGCGGCCGTCGGAGGCGTCGGTGAGCACATAGAGGTTGCCGTCGGCGCCGGCG
>CAMLSB010000085.1 GCA_946482565.1 uncultured Lysobacteraceae bacterium
GGCTGCCCGAAGCGCTGCTGTTCGGGATCATGGCCAAGGAATCCAACGGCAAGGTGCATGCGGGATCGCGCGTGGGCGCCGCCGGGCCGATGCAGTTCATGTACGCCACCGGCAAGCGCTTCGGCCTGGGCCAGGACGCGACCGGCTTCGACACGCGCTACGACCCGCTCGCTTCGGCGCAGGCCAGTGCGGCCTACCTCAACGAGCGCATGGCCGAACTCAACGGCAACATCGAGCTGGCGCTCGCCGCGTACAACGGCGGCGAAGGTCGCGCGCGCCGCGTGTACGAGGCCAGCGGCGGCCGTGGTTTCTGGGACGCGTCGGTGTACGCGCAATTCCCGGCGGAAACGCGCGACTACGTGCCGATGGTGATCGCCGCGGCGTGGCTGTACCTGCATCCGAAGCGCTACGGCCTGTCGTTCCGCGACGTGGACGCGCGACTGGCGCCGCTGGTGCTGCAGAAACCGGATTCGCTGTACGGCCTGACCATCTGCCTGGGCGACTACGGCACGCGCGACGGTTACCTGCGCACGCTCCGCAACCTCAATTCGCGCATCCAGGCCGACACCATGCTGCCGGCCGGGACGCAGTTGCGGGCCAGCGCGCACATCGTCGGCCTGTATTCGCGCTACTGCGTGCAGGGCCCGCGCGCCATGCTCGCGCAGACGCTGCTGGCGAGCGACGCGCGAACCGCGATCGTGCAGGCCGCGCCTGCCGCACCGGTCACCGAGGCGACCGCGGCGGCGTGGCCCGCGAACGCGAAATCCCCGGCGCGCCCGAAGCATTACCAGGTGCAGCGCGGCGAGACGCTGAGTTCGATCGCGCGCAAGTTCCAGTGCACGCCGGCCGACCTGGCGAAGGGCAACAAGATCAAGGCGCCCGCCTATCGCATCAAGCCGGGCCAGCGGCTCAAGCTCGACGCCTGCAAGCAGTAGGGATGCAAGCAGCAGGGGTGCATGCTGCCCGGAACCGTCCCGGGAGCCGGGTCAGGCCAGGGTCGCGAGGCGCTCGCCGAGCCGCACGGGAGACTCCGCGCCGAGGCCCGGCGCGAGCGCGGCCACGCCCGGCGGCAGCAGCACGATGACCGTCGACCCATAGTTGAAGCGTGCCATCTCGGCGAAGCGTTCCAGCACGATGTGCTGCCTGCCGTAGTCCTTCGCCGTGACCGCATCGCCATAGCGGGGGATTTCGACGCCGCTCCAGGTCGTTTCCACGCCCGAGACCAGCAGCGCGCCGACCATCACCACGGCCATCGGCCCGAAATCGCAATCGAAGTGGCACACCAGGCGCTCGTTGCGCGCGAACAGCCGCGGCACTTCGCGCACCGCCGCCGGCCCGACCGAGAACAGGCGTCCCGGCACGTGCACCGTCCGCAGCAGGCGCCCGGTCCAGGGCATGTGGACGCGGTGGTAATCGCGCGGCGACAGGTACACGGTCGCGTACAGCCCTTCGGCGAAGGGCATCGCGGCATCGGCTTCGCCGAGCAGTTCGGCGGCCGTGAACGACTGGCCCTTGGCCTGGAAGATGCGCCCGCCGTGGATCGCACCGCACTGGCTGATGCGGCCGTCCGCCGGCATCAGCAACGCGCGCGGATCGGGATCGGGCTGGCGCGCGCCGGGCTTCAGCGCGCGGGTGAAGAATGCATTGAAGCTTTCGTAGGCATGCGCGTTGGATTCCAGCGCTTCCGACAGGTCGACCCCGAAGCGCGCCACCACCTGGTCGATGAGCCAGCGCCGCACCCGCGGGCTGCGCGAATAGGCGAGCCGCCGCGCGAGCGCCGACAGCAACCGGTGCGGGAGGACATGGGTGACGGTGGTCAGCGCGTCCATCGTGTGGGCCTTCGCCGGGTCAGCGCCGCGCTTGGGTGAGGGCGATGAGGTCGGCGGCAATGGCCTGCGCATCCAGCCCGGCTTCGCCCGATGGCTGGATGACGCCCGCCATGCGCGCCTGCGGATCGAGCACCGCCAGCGCGGCGGAATGGTCGACGCTGTACTGGTCGGCGGGCGCGCCGGCCGGCGCCGGGACCTTCATGAACACCAGCGACAGCGAGCGCGCGAACGCCTCGAGCGCCGGGATGTCGGCGGTCGCCGCCAGCGTGTCCTTGTGGAAGGCGTGCGCGTATTCGCCGACGCGATCAGGCGTGTCGCGATCGGGATCGACCGAGACGAACAGCAGCCGCGGCCGCGTCGCCTCCGGCAGCGCGGCCCATGCCTTCTGCGCCTGGGCGAGGCGCGCGAGCGTGGTCGGGCATACATCCGGGCAATGGGTGAAGCCGAGGAAGACCAGGGTCCAGTGGCCCTGCAGCTCGCCCGGCACCAGCGGCGTGCCGTCCGATTGCTGCAGCGAGAACGCGGGCAGCACCCGCGGCTGCTCGAACAGGCGCACGACCTGCAACTGCGGCCCGGGTGCCTGCGCGGCGAAGCGGTGCTGCGCGGCCCAGAAGGCGAGGGCGGCGGCCAGCGCGGCGACCAGGACGACGAGGGTGGTCCGGTTGAACATTGGGGGGCCTACTTCAGCTGGTACTTGAACTTCGGCCATGATAGCCGCGCCACCCCTATAATTCCCGGTCCGGCGCCGTTGACCAGGCGGCCGCCCGTGGCACACAGGACCAGGCCGACCCGATCATGACCGACGAGCTCCAGACCATCATCGACCTGATCCGGTACGGCGCCAGCCGTTTCAGCGCCGCAGGCCTGACCTTCGGCCACAGCTACGACAACGCCCTGGACGAGGCCACCCAGCTCACCCTGCACGCCCTGCACCTGCCGCACGACCTGCCGCCGGCCTACGGCAACGCGCGGGTCACGCTGGCGGAGAAGGAGGACGTGCTGGGGCTGTTCCTGCGCCGCATCGAGGAGCGCGTTCCCGCCGCCTACCTGGCGGGCGAGGCGTGGTTCGCCGGGCTGTCGTTCAAGTCCGACCCGCGCGCGCTGGTACCGCGCTCGCCGATCGCCGAACTGATCGAGCGCGGCTTCGAGCCCTGGCTCGGCGGCCGCGAAGTGCGCCGCGCGCTCGACCTGTGCACCGGTTCCGGCTGCATCGCGATCGCGATGGCGCACTACAACCCCGACTGGCACGTCGACGGCGTGGACCTGTCGGACGAGGCGCTGTCGCTGGCGCGCGAGAACGAGCAGCGCTTGCACGTGCGCAACCTGCGCCTGCTGCGTTCGGACCTGTTCTCCGCGCTGTCGGGCGAGCACTACGACCTGATCGTCACCAACCCGCCGTACGTCACCGACGACGAGACCGACGCGTTGCCGGCCGAATACGCGCATGAGCCGGAACTCGGCCTGCGCGCGGGCCACGATGGCCTCGACCTGGCGCTGCGGATCCTGCGCGATGCACCGCTGCACCTCACCGAGGACGGCTTGCTCGTCTGCGAGGTGGGCGAGGCGGAGGAAGCGCTGGTGAAGCTGCTGCCGGAGCTGCCCCTGGCCTGGGTCGAGTTCAAGGTGGGGCAGATGGGCGTGTTCGTCGCCGAGCGCCACGACCTGGTCGCGCACCATGCGCGCGTCAGCGCACTCGTCGATGCGCGCGGGGCCGGGCCGGCCACTGCGACGCCGCGCATCGCTCCCGGCGCCGATGGCGACGGCGAAGCAGCATCCGAAGCGCCCGGCCTGTTCTGACCGACGGCCGCGGCGATGTCCAACACCTTCGGCCAGTTGCTGCGCGTCACCACCTTCGGCGAATCGCACGGTCCCGCGATCGGCTGCGTCGTCGACGGTTGTCCGCCGGGACTCGAACTCGCGCCGGAGGATTTCGTCGACGACCTCGCGCGCCGCGCCACCGGCCGCAGCCGGCACACCTCCCAGCGTCGCGAGGCGGACGAGGTCGAGATCCTGTCGGGCCTGTACGACGGCCGCACCACCGGCACGCCGGTGGCGTTGCTGGTGCGCAACACCGACGCGCGCAGCAAGGACTACGACGCGATCGCCGAACAGTTCCGCCCTGGCCACGCCGACTACACCTACTGGCAGAAGTACGGCATCCGCGATCCGCGTGGCGGCGGCCGCGCCTCCGCGCGCGAGACGACGATGCGCGTCGCGGCGGGCGTCATCGCGAAGAAATGGCTGGCGCAGCGCCACGGCGTCGTCGTGCGCGGCTGGCTCGCGCAGCTCGGCCCGGTGGTGCCGCGCAGCGCCGATCTCGCCGCCGTCGACGCGAATCCGTTCTTCTGGCCCGATGCCGCGCAGGTGCCGGAGCTGGAAAGCTTCATGGATGCGCTGCGCAAGTCCGGCGATTCGGTGGGCGCGCGCGTCACTGCCGTCGCCACGGGCGTGCCGCCGGGCTGGGGCGAGCCGGTGTACGGCAAGCTCGATGCGGAACTCGCAGCGGCGATGATGTCGATCAACGCGGCCAAGGGCGTCGAGATCGGCGACGGTTTCGCCAGCGTCGCGCAGAAAGGCACCCAGCATCGCGACGAGGCGACCGCGGCGGGCTTCCTGTCGAACCACGCGGGCGGAATCCTCGGCGGCATTTCTAGCGGCCAGGCAGTGGTGGTGTCGGTCGCGTTCAAGCCGACCTCGAGCCTGCGGCTGCCCGGGCGCAGCCTGGACGTGCACGGCAACGAGATCGAAGTGGCCACGACGGGGCGGCACGATCCCTGCGTGGGCATCCGCGCGGTACCGATCTGCGAGGCGATGCTCGCGCTGGTGCTGATGGACCAGGCGCTCAGGCACCGCGCGCAATGCGGCGACGTCGGCGATGTATTCCCCAGGATTCCAGGATGACGATGCAAGGCAGGCACGATTTGAAAGGCAGGCTGAAGGTTGCGGTGGTCGGCGCCACCGGCGCGGTCGGCGAGGTGATGCTGTCGATCCTGGCGGAGCGCAAGTTCCCGGTCGGCGAGCTGGTCGCGCTGGCGAGCGAGCGTTCCGCGGGCGGCGAGGTGGCGTTCGGCAACGACGAAGTGATGGTGCGCGACCTCGCGACCTTCGATCCCGCCGGCGTCGACATCGCGCTGTTCTCCGCCGGTGGCGACGTTTCGCGCGAGTACGCGCCGAAATTCGCCGCTGCCGGTGCCGTGGTGATCGACAACTCCTCCGCGTTCCGCCGCGACGACGACGTGCCGCTGGTGGTGGCCGAGGTCAACCCGGAAGCGCTGAAGCAGCGCCCGCGCGGCATCATCGCCAACCCCAATTGCTCGACGATGCAGATGCTGGTCGCGCTGGCGCCGCTGCATCGCGCCGCGGGCATCGAGCGCATCAATGTGTCGACCTACCAGTCGGTCTCCGGCACCGGGCGCCGCGCGCTGGAGGAACTCGGCCGCCAGACCGCGGGGCTGCTCAGCTTCCAGGCGGTGGAACCCGAGGTGTATCCAGTGCAGATCGCGTTCAACGTGATCCCGCACGGCGGCGACTTCCTCGACAACGGCTACACCAGCGAGGAAATGAAGCTGGTATGGGAGACGCGCAAGATCCTCGGCGACGAATCGATCGGCGTGAACGCCACGGTGGTCCGGGTCCCGGTGTTCTACGGCCACTCGGAGGCGGTGTCGATCGAGACGCGCGACAAGCTCACCGCGGCGCAGGCGCGCGCGTTGCTCGAGGCCGCTCCGGGCGTGGAAGTCGTCGACGAAGCCGTCGGCGGTGGCTACCCGACGCCGGTGACGCATGCCTCCGGGCGCGATCCGGTGTACGTCGGCCGCATCCGCGAGGACCTGTCGCATCCGCGCGGGCTGAACCTGTGGATCGTGTCCGACAACATCCGCAAGGGCGCGGCGCTCAATGCGGTGCAACTGGCGGAGCTGGTCGCCGCGGAAGCGTGACGGAGTGCGCGCGTCGTTGCGCACAGGCGTGGCGGGCCGCTAGAGTCCCGACGATGAAGTCCGGGGGAAGGGCGTGAAGGCAGGCAGGTCGGGCATCCAGAAGCGGGGCAGCCGGTGGTGCGCGGCGCGCTTGCTGTTGCTCGCGTTGGCGCTCGCCGTCGCGTTGCCGGCGTTTGCGCTGGGCCTGGGCCGGATCGTCGTGAAGTCGGCGCCGGGACAGCCGCTGCTGGCCGAAATCCCCGTCGTCGCGGCCGATCCCTCCGAGCTCGGCAACCTGCAGGTGCGCCTGGCATCGCCGGAAACCTTCCGCCGCGTCGGGCTGCCGGCGCCGGATGCGGCGACCGCCAACCTGCGCTTCACCGTCGCCGTCGACGGCCGCGGCCAGCCGGTGATCCGCGTGACCAGCGCGGCGCCGCTGCGGCAGCCGCTGCTCACCTTCCTCATCGAGGTGGACTGGGGCGCGGGTCGCCTGGTCCGCGAGTATTCCGCGCTGCTCGAGGCGCCCAGTTCGATGGCCGCGCCGGCGCAGCCGATCCAGGCACCGACGGTCGCCACGCCGAACACCATCGTGCGCACGCCGGAACCCGCGCCGGCCGCCATCGCCGCACCGCCACCTGCGACAGCGCCCACCGCGCCGGCCCCCGCGGCGCCGCCAGCGGCGCCGGCGGAAGCGGCCGCACGGCCGGCGGAACCGCCGGCGACCGCCGGCGCGGGCAACGATGCGGAGGTCGTCGCAGAGCCGTTGCCCGAACCCGTTCCCGCGCCTCCGCCTTCGCCTTCGCCTTCGCCCGAGCCGATGGCCGCCGCGCCAGTGCCCGCGCCGGCCATGCCGCAGCCCGAGGCGCCGCAACCCGAAGCATCCGCACCCACGGCCGAAGCCGCGCGGCCGTCGACTGGCGCTGCGGCCGCGTCGGCCGTTGCGGCGAGCGCGCACACCGTGCTCGCCGGCGAAACGCTCGGCGCCATCGCCGGTGGCCTGGACCGCGGCGCGCGCAGCCTCGACCAGATGATGCTGGCGCTGCTGCAAACCAATCCCGAAGCCTTCATCGACGGCAACATCAACCTCATCCGCGAAGGCGCCGTGTTGCGCGCGCCGTCGGACGAGGCGCTCGCGCGCTACAGCAACGGCGAGGCCGCGGCGCTGGTGCGCCAGCAGGTCGCGCAATGGCGGCAGGCCGCCGCCGCGCGCATGCCGGCCGCCGCTGCCACCATCGAAGGTTCTGCGCCGGCGCAGGCGCCGGCCGCGCGCGCCGATGGCGCCGGGCGGAATACGAGCGGCGCGCACCTGCAGATCGTCCCGCCCGCTTCGGGCAAGGGCGCAGGCACACAGTCCGGCGCGCAGGCCGGCGGCGAGGGCACGATGTTGCGACAGGAAATCCAGGAAACCCGCGAAACAGTGGCCGCGCGCGATGCGGAAGTCGGCGAGCTGAAGACGCGCGTCGCCGAGCTGCAGAAGATCCAGCAGCAGCAACAGCAGCTGATCGCGATGAAGGACAGCGCGCTCGCCGAGGCTCGCGCCAATCTGGCCAAAGCGCAGCAACAGGCCCTGCAGGCGCCGCAGCCCGCGAAGGCGGACTCCGCGGTGCGCGATCTGGTGTTGTGGCCGTGGCTGGTGCTCGCGTTGCTGGTGGCCGCGGCAGGCGGCTGGTGGTGGAAGCGCGGTGGCGGAGCAGGCCGCGCCCGACCGTTCCCGGTGCCGCGCAAGCCCGCTCCAGTCGCGCCCGCCGTTCGCGGCGAACCGGCGCCGGCCCCGGTGGTGCCTTCGTTCGCCGCGCCCGCATCCGCGCCATCGCCCGTCGCATCGAGCGGACCGGTCGCGCCCGCGACGTCCACCCCGGCACCCGTACCGCCGCCCGTCGCGCCGCCGCCCGTCGCGCCGCCGCCCGTCGCGCCGCCGCCGATCGTGACGCCGCCGCCCGCCGC
>CAMLSB010000086.1 GCA_946482565.1 uncultured Lysobacteraceae bacterium
CGTAGGTGTCGATCTTGCCGTCGGAATCGCAGGTCATGTCGGCGATCACGCCGCGGCGCGTCGGCATTTCGTCCAGCCGCTCGATCGGCACGATCGGGAACACCTGGTCGATCGCCCACACGTCGGGCATCGACTCGAACACGCTGAAATTCACGAAATACTTGTCCACGAGGCGCTCGTTGAGCTCGTCGAGCAGCTCGCGATGGCTCTTCTCGGCGTAGTCCAGGCGCGCGCGCACCGCGTGCGCGGTCGCGTAGAACAGGTCGTCGATGCGCGCGCGATGCACGAGGTCGAGCTGGCCCAGCGCGTACAGCGACAGGCCCTCGCCGTGGTGGTGCTGCGCGTCGTGGAAGAGTTCCACCGGCGGGCGCGTGTCCAGCTCGTCGTGGACTTCGCGCAGGCGGCGGATCACCGCCGGCTCGTCGTCGTGCGCGGGCGGGACGCGGCCTTCCGGCGCTTCCTCGACCTCGGCGACGTTGGCGACGAGCACGGCGTGGTGCGCGGTCATCGCGCGGCCGCATTCGGTGACGATGCGCGGCGCCGGCAGGTCGTATTGCATGCAGGCTTCCGCGAGCGGCTGCACGATGTTGCCCGCGTACTGGTCCACGCCGTAGTTGATCGAGCAGAAGCTGCGCGAGCGCGTGCCTTCGTAGTCGATGCCCAGGCCGCCGCCGACGTCCATGTAACGCACCTTCGCGCCGAGCCGCGAGAGTTCGACGAAGTAGCGCACCGCCTCGCGCATGCCGTTGGCGATGTCGCGCACGTTGGAGATCTGCGAGCCCATGTGGAAGTGCAGCAGCTGCAGGCAGTGGCCCATGCCCGCGTCACGCAGCGCCTTCCACAGGTCCAGCACCTGGCGCGGCGACAAGCCGAACTTGGCCTTGTCGCCGCCGCTGTTCTGCCACTTGCCGGCGCCGAGCGAGGCGAGGCGCATGCGCACGCCGATCAACGGCTCGACGCCGAGCGCCGCCGCTTCCTCGAGGATCAGCTTCAGCTCCGACGGCTTCTCGACGACGATGAAGGTCTCCATCCCGAGCTTGCGGCCGGTGAGCGCGAGGCGGATGTACTCGCGGTCCTTGTAGCCGTTGCACACGATCAGGCCGCCCGGGCGCGACAGCGCGAGCACCGCCATCAGCTCCGGCTTGCTGCCGGCCTCGAGGCCGAAGCCCTCGCCGCGATGCGACGCCAGCGTGCCGGCAACGCCTGCGTGCTGGTTCACCTTGATGGGATAGACGGCCGTGTAGCCGCCCGGGTAGTCCCACTCGGCCTGCGCGCGCGCGAACGCCGCCTGCAGCCGACCAAGCCGGTCGCCGAGGATGTCCGGGAAGCGCACGAGCAAGGGCAGCTTCGCGCCGTTGGCGCGCGCGGCATCCACGACCTCGGGCAGCGCCACCGCCGGCCCTGCGTCGCCACGCGGGCGCACGACCACGCGCCCGGCCGCGTCGACGTCGAAATAGCCTTCCGACCAGTGCGGGATCGAGTAGGTCTTGCGGGCCTGGTCGGGCGACCAAGTGGGCATCTGCGCGTCCTTCTGGAACGGGTCACCAGGCGTGCATTCTAGCGCCCGCCCGCTGTCCGTCCCGCGCGACTATGGCTTGCCATGCCGGTAAAAGGGTTCGCCGGCCACCTTGCGTATCCGTCGCGCCACGTTGCGGTGGCCCTCCAGCGTCATCGCCATGTAGCTGCCCGGCAGGTCGAGGCCGGCGAGCAGGCGATCGAGGCCCTTCTGCTGGCTGAACATCACGCCGCGCCAGGTGACGAGGACGAGATGGTGCGGCATCGCACCGAGTTCCGGCGGCAGCGTCTTGCGCACCAGCCATGCCTTCTTGATGTTGCCGTGCGCGCGGAACGCGGCCTTGGCAGCCTCGACCTGCGCCGGCGCCAGCCCATGTGGCTCGAGTGCATCGCCGGCGGCCGCCGTCGAGCGCGCACGCTGCGATCGCAGCTGCCTGGATCGCTCCGCGGCCAACGCGGCGTCCACGCGGTCCGAGCCGTCGTTGTCGCCGCGATCGCTGTAATACGGGCCGAGCAGTTCGAGCACTGGCTGCCCGAGCGTGGGGTCCAGTTCCAGCGCGCGCCAGAGATGCGCGGTTGCGCCGTCGGCGCCACGGGCAAGCATCGCTTCGCCCAGGCGCCACTGGACCCCGGCATGTCCGGGACAGCGGGCGGCGGCTTCGCGCAATGCGCGCTCGGCGGCTTCGCCGGGTTCGCGCGACCACGACAGCAACGCGACCTCGGCCTCCTCTTCCGGCGAAAGCGCTGCTTTCCCGCCGAGTTCGGCGAGGCGGTCGGCTTCGGACCGGCCTTCACCGTGCCGCTTCGTCCAGTACTCGACGATCGCGGCGCGCCACTGGTCGCTGAAGTGCGCCTGCAACCCGGGAAGCAGGTCGCCCAGCAGCGCGTTCGCGGCGTTGTCGCGCGCGGCGCGCGGCAACGCCGCCTCGATTCCCACCGCATCGATGCGGTGCGCCAGCGTCGGATGCGTGTCCTCGAGCCCGGGCGCGCGCGACAGCGCGGCGCGAAGCCGATCGCCGGCTTCGGGATCTTCGCTGCGCAACATGGACGCAATGGCCTGCTGGACATTCGCCGGCGGCTCCGCCTGCACGGCGATGCTGCGATCGACGCCAGGCCAGAAATCGGCGGCGAGCCTCTGCGCATCCAGCTCGATGCGCGACAGCGCGCTCGCGAGCGGCGCGGCGCCCACCAGGCGTGCCGCCATCGCGTCCGCCTCGAATTCCTGGCGACGCGCCAGCACGAAGCTGTAGGCCTCGAAGTACGGGACGTACCAGTCGAAGAAGCGCATGAAGGGGCGGAGCAACCACGATTGCCGCTGCTGCAGCGCATCGAGCACGCGATACCAGCTGGTGCGCGCATGGTAGATCCAGCCATGCACGCGGCCGTGCCGCCCGCTGAAGTGCCCGAACTCGTGCGCGACGACTGCCGAGAATTCGTCGGGCTCCAACGCCTGCATGAGCGGGAGTCCCAGCACGAGGTAGTGGCGGCTCCCAAGCAGGCCCATCGCCCGGGGAACGGAAGCCGCGGCGGCATTCATGTCGTCGTCGATGACGATGCCGTCCAGCGCGGGGGCCCCGCTCGGCTCGCGCAGCCGTTCGATTTCCGCAACGAGCGCCGGGGCCTCGCCCGCGCGCAGGAGGCGTCCCGCGGGCACTTCGAACTTGACCCAGAGCGCGCGGAGCAGCAGCCAGCCGGCGCCGATCGGAATCCAGACCAGCTTCGCGAGCTGCAACAGGAGGATCGGCTTGATCGCGGCCAGGGCCACCACGAGCCCGACTGAAATGCCCAGGGAAACGGAAACTCCGAACGCCATCACGGCGAGCCCCAGCAGCGCCAGGAACAGTACCTGCCGCCGGTACCGGTCCGGCATCGCCCGTGCCTGCGCGTCCAGGCGCGCGATCAGCGCGCGCCGTGCCCCTGTCGATTGCATGCCGGAGTTCTCTCCCATGCGATCATTATGGCCGCATCCTTGGCGTTACAATCCCGCGCCCGCCGCGGATTCCAGCGAGATCCCCATGACCGACGCCACCTGGATGCAGGAACGCTTCGAGCCCACCGGCTCGTCGATCGGATTCCGCATCACCCGCAAGCTGGACGAGGTGCAGTCGCCGTTCCAGAAGATCGAGATCTACGAGTCGACCGACTGGGGCAACCTCATGCTCATCGACGGCGCGATGATGCTGACCACGCGCGACAACTTCCTGTACCACGAGATGATGTCGCACCCGGCGCTGTTCACGCATGCGGGGCCGCGCGACGTGGTGATCATCGGCGGCGGCGACTGCGGCACGCTGCGCGAGGTGCTGCGCCATCCGGGCGTGCAGTCGGCGGTGCAGTGCGACATCGACGAGCAGGTCACGCGCATGGCCGAGAAGTGGTTCCCGGAGCTGTGCGAATCCAACGCCGACCCGCGCGCGCAGCTGCTGTTCGACGACGGCGTCGCGTACATGGCCAACCGCGCGCCGGGCAGCGTCGACATCGTGATCGTCGATTCCACCGACCCGGTCGGCCCGGCCGAGGGCCTGTTCAACAAGGCGTTCTACGAGAGCTGCTTCCGCGCGCTGCGCGAGGGCGGCATCCTCGTGCAGCAGTCGGAATCGCCGCTCGCGCTGCTCGAACTCATCAAGGAAATGCGCGGCGAGATGGCGAAGGCCGGTTTCGCCGAATTCGCGCTGCTGCCGTTCCCGCAGCCCTGCTACCCGACCGGCTGGTGGAGCTGCACCCTGGCCCGCAAGCCGGGCGGCGGCGGCTTCAGGTTCCGCGAGGCGGACGCCCGCGGCAAAAGCTTCCCGACCCGCTACTACAGCGCCGACCTGCACCGCGGGGCCCTTGCGACCCCGCCCTTCGTCGCCGAAGCGCTCGAATAACTGTGACGTTCGTCACAAACTGAGCCGGCGCGTGGGACAGCGGCCCCGGCCTGTCCAACAATGTCCGGTCGCCGGCGGGGAGGCTGGCGACGCAGGGGCCCCAATGCGCAACGTCTTCCGACTGGCCTGGCTCACGCCCGTGCTGCTGTTCGCTTTCGGGCCGGCGGCAGGCGCGACCGTGCCCGCGCCCGCGACGGCCCCTGTATCGCAAGCGACGCCGCAAGCCTCGTCGGGTGCCGCCGCCTTCGACCGCCTCTACGCCGACCTGCGCGACACCGGGCTCGCGACCCAGCCCGACCAGGCCGGCGTGCAGCGGCGCCTGGACGCGCTCGCCACGCTCGTGCCGGCCGGGGACGGGAAGCGCGCGCTGCGCTGGCGCGCGCTGCAGTGCGAATGGGGCTTCGACGAAGACGACAGCAAGGGCCAGCTCGCCTACGCCGACGACGGCATCGCGCGCGCGCGCGCCGCGCGCAACCCGGCGGCCGAGGCCAACTTCCATTACTGCCGCGCGACCGCGCTGGAGACGCTCGCCAGCACGCCATCGGTGATGGCCGAGTACGAAAGCGGCATCGCCGCGGCCCGCGCCGCGCACGACAACCGGCTGCTGGCGGACGGGCTGTCGCTGCGCGGCGGCCGTCGTTCCCTGCTCGGCGACCAGGCGCACGCCATCCCCGACCTGCTCGCCGCGCAACACCTGTACCAGCAGGGCGGCTTCCGCGCCGACGCCGAAGCGCTCCTGCTCGACATCGCGATCAGCTACCGGCGGATGGGGGACTCGGCGAAGGCGCACGACTACCTGCGCCAGAACGAAGCCTTCGCCACTGCGCTCGGCGACCGCGGCCAGCTCACCACCAACCTGTTGCAGCAGGGCTATCTCGCCGAGGATGAAAACCGCACCGAGGATGCCCTTGCGCTGTACCGGCGCGCGCTCGAGATCGCGCGCGACCACGGCAGCGATTACGACGTGGCCAGCATCCACCTGGCGATGGCCTGGCCGTGGATCCTGCGCAAGGACTATGCGCGCGCGCTGGCGCTGCTGGAGGCCGCACGGGACCAGTTCGCCGCGCTCGGCGACCATGCCAACGAGGACATGATCGCGCTGCGCCGCGGGCAGGCGCACGCCGGCCTCGGGCGGCACGCGCAGGCACTGGCCGACTACGCGCTCGCCGCCGAAGCGCTCGAGCGCAGCAACAACCAGCGCTACCTCGCCCTGCTCTACCACGCGCGCGCCACAAGCGAGGACGCGACCGGCAAGAAGGACGCCGCGATCGCCGACCTCGGCCGCTACATCGACCTGCAAGACAGGATCCGCCGCGCCGAAAGCAGCCAGCAGGTGCAGTTGCTGCGTTACCAGTTCGATGCCGATCGCCGCGACATGGAAAACCGGCGCCTCGAGCGCGAGCGCACGCTGCGCGACCGCCAGCTGAAGGCGCTGCTGCAGGCGCGGCGCTGGCAATGGATCGCGATCGTGCTGGCCGGCGCGCTGTTGCTGCTGCTCGGCGCGCTGGTGGTGCGCACCCTCGTTCGCATGCGCCGGCTCGGCGAGATGGCGGCGACCGATCCGCTGACCGGCGTCGCCAACCGGCGCGGCATCGAGCAGCTCGGCGGCGATGCCGTCGCCGCGGCGCGCGCGCTGCGCCAGCCGCTGTGCGCGCTGGTCCTGGACGTCGACCACTTCAAGCGCGTCAACGACAGCCATGGCCATCCCTGCGGCGACCAGGTGCTTGCGCGCATCGCGCACGCGTGTCGCGACGCGTTGCGCCACATCGACCTGTTCGGGCGGCACGGCGGCGAGGAATTCCTGGTGCTGCTGCCCGACACGCGCCTGGCCTACGCATGGCCGGTGGCCGAACGCCTGCGCACAGCGGTCGCGGGCTTGTCGTTCGACGACATCGCGCCGGGGCTGGCGGTCACGGTGAGCATCGGCATGGCGCAGCTGCGCCCCGACGATGCGGGGTTGCGCGAGCTGGTGGCGCGGGCCGACGTGGCGATGTACCGCGCGAAGGCGAACGGGCGCGATCGGGTCGAGGCGGAAGACTAGGCGGGGGTCACGGCGCGGCGCCGTGCGGACGCCGGTTGCGACGGCATCGGCCTCGGTCTACAGCGCGTCGCCGTCCAGTTCGCCGGTGCGGATGCGCACGACCTTGTCGAGGTCCCACAGGAAGATCTTGCCGTCGCCGATCTTGCCGGTGCCCGCGGCCTTCATGATCGCTTCCACCACCGTATCGGCCTGGTCGTCGGTGACCGCGACCTCGAGCTTGATCTTCGGCAGGAAGTCGACCACGTACTCGGCGCCGCGATAGAGCTCGGTATGGCCCTTCTGGCGGCCGAAGCCCTTGACCTCGGTGGCGGTGATGCCCGCCACGCCGGCCTCGGCCAGCGCCTCGCGCACGTCGTCGAGCTTGAACGGCTTGATGATCGCCATGACCATCTTCATCGCGCGGCGCCTCCTCGTCGGGAGGCGCCAGCATAGCGCCTGCGGTAGGATGCGCGGGGCTTTCCCCGACACCGCGGCGCGGCTCCCGCCGACGGCGCAGGCGAAGCAGGCGCGGCAGGCTGGACTCCACCGTCACGCCGGAGCCCGCCATGCAAGCGCACGTTGCCACCCTTCCAGCCAGCAACCAGTTCGGAACCAGCAGTCAATTCGGAATGATCGACCTCGGCCACATCGACGAACTCGCGCGACGCCTCAGCAGCCTGGTGCCGCAGGGCCTGCGCGACGGGCGTGAAGAGCTGCAGCAGAACTTCAAGTCGGTGCTGCAGGCCGGCCTCGGCCGGCTCGACCTGGTGATGCGCGAGGAGTTCGACGTGCAGCGCGACGTGCTGCTGCGCACCCGCGAGCAACTCGAGGCGCTGCAGCGCACCGTCGCGGAGCTCGAAGTACAGCTCGGCGCCGCCGGCGCCGGCGGGCCGCAGGCACCGCACCAAGGCTGACCCCCATGGGCCTGGCGATCGTGCACAGCCGTGCACGCGCCGGCGTGCACGCGCCCGCGGTAAGGGTCGAAGTGCACCTGTCCGGCGGCCTTCCACGCATGACCCTCGTCGGCCTGCCGGCGACGGCGGTGCGCGAAGCCAGCGAGCGCGTGCGTGCCGCGATCCAGTGCGCGCAGCTCGAATTCCCGGCGCGCCGCATTACCGTCAACCTCGCGCCCGCCGACCTGCGCAAGGAAGGCGGCCGCTACGACCTGG
>CAMLSB010000087.1 GCA_946482565.1 uncultured Lysobacteraceae bacterium
GAACGCGCCCTCCGCCGCGCCGCGTCGCAGCGCAGCGACCCCTGGCAGGCCGACGGATGGCGCCAGGCCCTCCGCCAGACCCTGCCGGAGCTCTGAGCCTCAGTCGAGGCCGCGGCGTTCGAGGAGGGGCTTGATGTCGGGCGCGCGGCCGGCGAAGTCGCGGAACAGCTGCATCGCGTCGACGCTGCCGCCGCGCGAGAGCAGGGTGTCGCGGAAGTGGTCGCCGTTCTCGCGGGTCAGGCCGCCGTGCGCCTTGATCCACTCGACGGTGTCGGCGTCGAGCACTTCCGACCAGATGTAGGCGTAGTAGCCGGCCGCATAGCCGCCCATGATGTGGCTGAAGTAGGGCGTGCGGTAGCGCGGCGGCACCGCGGCGAAATCGACGCCGTCCTTCGCCAGTGCCGCTGCCTCGAACGCCATCACGCCATCGGCCGCCGGGATCTGCGAGGCGTCGGCGATCTGGTGCCAGCGCTGGTCGAGCATCGCCGCGCCCAGGTACTCCGTCGTCGCGAAGCCCTGGTTGAACTTCGAGCTGGCCAGCACCTTGTCCAGCAATTCGCGCGGCATCGGTTCGCCGGTCTTGTAGTGCTTCGCGTAGTTGGCAAGCACGCTCGGCCAGTCGGACCACATCTCGTTGACCTGCGACGGATACTCGACGAAGTCGCGGGGCACGCTGGTCCCGCTGAAGTACGGGTACTCGACGTTCGAGAACATGCCGTGCAGCGCGTGCCCGAACTCGTGGAACATCGTGGTGACCTCGTCCCAGCTCAGCAGCGTCGGCTCGCCCTTGGCCGGCTTCGGGATGTTGAGGTGGTTGGCGACCACCGGCAGGTTGCCGGTCAGCTTCGACTGGTCGACGTAGGAGTTCATCCACGCACCGCCGCGCTTGGACGGGCGCGCGTACATGTCGGAAATGAAGATGGCGAGCTGCCTGCCGTCCTTGTCGAAGACGTCGAACACGCGCACGTCGTCGTGGTAGACAGGCAGGTCGTGGCGCTCCTTGAACGTCAGCCCGTAGAGCTGGCCCGCCGCGTAGAACACGCCCTTCTGCTGCACGTTGTCGAGCTCGAGGTAGGGCTTGAGCTGCGATTCGTCGAACGCGTACTTCGCCTGGCGCACCTTCTCGCTGTAGTAGGCCCAGTCCCACGGCTCGAGCTTGAACGTCGGCTTGCCGGCAGCGGCCTGTTCCTTGTCGATCATCGCCTGCAGGTCGGCGGCCTCGCGCTTCGCGTTGCGCACCGCGGCCGGCGCCAGGCGGCCGAGCATGTCGTTGACGGCCTTGGGCGTGCCGGCAGTCTCGTCGGCGAGGACGAACGAGGCGTAGTCCGGGAAGCCGAGCAGCTTCGCGCGCGCGAGGCGCAGGTGCATGATCCGCGACACGAGCGCCGTGTTGTCCCACTGGTTGCCGCGGCTGCCGCGGACGATCGAGGCCTTGTGCAGGCGCTCGCGCAGCGCGCGATTCTCCAGGTAAGTCTCCGGCGGCTGGCCGGTGGTGTTCTGCAGCGCGAGGACGTACTTGCCTTCCAGGCCGCGTGCCTTGGCGGCTTCCTGCGCGGCGGTGATGTCGCCCTCGGGCAAGCCGGCGAGTTCGGCGCGGGTGTCCACGATGACCGCCGAATCGTTCACTTCGGCCAGCACGTTCTGGCTGAACTGCGTGCCGAGCTTCGCGAGCTCGCCGTTCATGTCGCGCAGCTTCGCCTTGTCGGCATCCGGCAGGTTGGCGCCGGCGCGGACGAAGTCCTCGTAGTACTTGGTGACGAGGCGCTTGCCTTCGTCGTCCAGCGCCGATGTGTCCAGGCCGTCGTGTAGGGCCTTGATGCGCGCGAACAGCTTCGGATCGAGCACGATCGCGTCGCGATGCGCGGAGAACTTCGGCGCGTACTCGGCCCGCAGCTTCTCGCGCGCCGGGTTGGTGTCGGCGCCGACGAGGTTGAAGAACACGGTCTGCGCGCGGTCGAGGATGCTGCCCTTGCGTTCCAGCGCGAGGATGGTGTTCTCGAAGGTCGCCGGCGCGGAGTTGTCGGCAATCGCGCGCGCCTCGGCGAGATCCTCGGCCATGCCGCGATCGAACGCGGGCGCGAAATCGCTGTCGTGGATCCGGTCGAACTGCGGGTAGTGCAGCGGCAGCGGGCTTTCCGCGAAGAAGGGGTTGGCCTGGGACGCGGCGGCTTGATCGGCGGGCACGGCGGGTTCCTGCATGGGGGCGGGCTGGGCGGCGGCGGTGGCGGTGGCGGCCTGGAGCGCGAGCGCGGCGGCCAGCGCGACGGCTAGCGGTCGCTTCGGTCGGATGTGTGGCATGCGGATTGTCCCCCAGGATTGGTGAACACGGAGGGTAACCCGGCGCACGCGGCCCGGCCCCGTGACGAAAGGCACGCGGCCGCGGGATTCACGCCCGCGCAACCGGCGTGGCGGCAAGGTGGCGCGATCCTTTCCCCCACAGGAGCCGCCATGGAACTCGACACCCTGATGACCGCCAATCCCGCGACCTGCCGGCCCGACACGCCGCTGCGCCAGGTCGCGACGATGATGCTGGAGAACGACTGCGGGATGATTCCGGTCGTCGACGAGGCGGGCGCCCCGGTCGGCGTCGTGACCGATCGCGACATCGCCTTGCGCGCCGTCGCCGCCGGCAAGGACACCGCGCAGTGCAAGGCCAGCGACTACATGAGCTCGCCGGTGCGCAGCGTGCCGATGGATACGAGCCTGGCGGATGTGTGCGCCGCGATGGAATCGGCGCAGGTGCGCCGCATGCCGGTGGTGGATGCCGATGGCCGCCTGTGTGGCGTCGTCGCGCAGGCGGACATCGCGCTCAACGGCAACCGCGAACGCACGGCCGATGTCGTGCGCGAGGTCTCCAAGCCCTGCTGAACCTCGCCCTGTAGAGCCGACCCGCGGTCGGCCCTGCTTCGTGGCCTGTCAGCCGACCATGGGTCGGCTCTACTTCAGGCCGCGGTTTTCCAGCATCGGCTCGATCCGGGGATCATGGCCGCGCCAGTCGCGGTACATCTTCGCCAGGTCCTCGCGGTTGCCGCGCGACAACACCATCTCGCGGAAGCGGTCGCCGTTGGCACGCGTCAGGCCGCCATGCTCGTCGAACCACGCGAACGCGTCGTCGGCCAGCATCTCGGTCCACAGGTAGGCGTAGTAACCGGCCGCGTAGCCGTTCGCCCAGATGTGCAGGAAGTAGCTGGAGCGATAGCGCGGCGGCACGTACGACAGGTCGGTGCCGTTGTCCTTCAGCGCCTTGGCCTCGAACGCGTCCACGTCCTGCAGCGGCAGGCCCGCCGGCAGCGCATGCCAGGACATGTCGAGCAGGGCCGCCGACAGCAGCTCGGTCATCTCGTAGCCCTTGTTGAACTTGCCGGCCTTCTTGATCTTGTCGACCAGCGCCTGCGGCATCGCCGCGCCGGTCTGGTAGTGGCGCGCGTAGTGCGCGAAGACCTTCGGGTCGTTCGCCCAGTGCTCGTTGAACTGCGACGGGAACTCGACGAAATCGCGCGCCGTGTTGGCGCCCGACAGGCTCGGATATTCGCCATTGGCGAACATGCCGTGCAGCGCGTGGCCGAATTCATGGAACATGGTGACCACGTCGTCGAAGCTCAGCAGCGCCGGCTGCCCGGGCGCGGGCTTGGTGAAGTTGGCGACGTTGTAGACCACGGGCTTCTCGCCGAACAGCTTCGACTGCCCCACCAGGTTGTCCATCCACGCGCCGCCGAGCTTGTTGTCGCGCTTGAAGTAATCGCAGTAGAACAGCGCGAGCGGGCTGCCATCGGCGTTGAACACCTCGAACACGCGCACGTCCGGCTGGTACACCGGCAGGTCCTTGCGCTCCTTGAAGGTGATGCCGTAGAGCTGGTTGGCGGCGTAGAACACGCCGTCGTTCAGCACGCGGTCGAGCTCGAAGTAGGGCTTGACCTGCGCCTCGTCGAGGTCGTAGCGCGCCTTGCGCACCTGCTCGGCGTACTTCTGCCAGTCCCAGGGCTCGAGCTTGAACTTGCCGCCGTCGGCGTCGATCGCCGCCTGGATGTCGGCCGCCTCGGTGCGCGCGCGCGCGGTCGCGGCCGGGGCGATGCGGTTCATGAATGCGAGGGCGGCGGCGGGGTTCTTCGCCATCTGGTCGTCGAGCTTCCAGGCCGCGTAGCTGTCGTAGCCGAGCAGCTTCGCCTGCTCGGCGCGCAGCTGGGCGAGGCGGGCGATGGTGGCGCGGGTGTCGTTGGCGTCGCCCTTCTCGGCGCGCGTCCACGAGGCCTCGAACAGCTGCTCGCGCACGGCGCGGTCGTCCAGCGACTGCAAGGCCGGCTGCTGCGTGGTGTTCTGCAGCGGCAGCACCCACTTGCCCTCGAGCCCGCGCTCCTTCGCCGCCTGCGCCGCGGCGTCGATCTCGCCGTCGGTCAGGCCGGCGAGCTTCGCCTTGTCGTCGACCACCAGCGCTCCGGCCTTGGCGGCGGCCAGCAGCTTGGTGTTGAACGCGGTGCTGAGCGTGGATTCCTCGGTGTTCAGCGCCTTGAGCTGGGCCTTGTCGGCGTCGGACAGGCGCGCGCCGTGGTGGACGAAGTCGTCGCGATACCACTCCACCAGGCGCAGCGATTCGGGATCGAGCTTGAGCGAAGCGCGCTGGTCGTAGATCGACTCGATGCGCGCGAACAGCTTCGGATCGAGGTAGATGGAATCGCGCAGTGCGGCGAGCTTGGGCGCCACGTCTTCCTGCGCCTTCTGCAGCGCGTCGTCGGTGTTGGCCGAGGTCACGGCGTTGAACGCCATGTTGACGCGACCGAGCATGCGGCCGGTCTTCTCGAGCGCGACGATGGTGTTGTCGAAGGTCGCCGGCGCCGGGTTGGCGGCGATGGCGGCCACCTCGGCGCGCTGCCGGCGGATGGCCTCGTCGAACGCGGGGATGTAGTCCGCGTCCTGGATCTTCGAGAAGTCCGGCGCGTGGTAGGGCAGCGTGCTGGCCTCGGCGAACGGGCCGGCGTACGTCCCGTCGACGGCAGCCGCGTTGGCCGGAGCGGCCGCGGCGTCCTGGGCGCCGGCGGCGCCCGGCGTGGCGAGGCCGGCCAGGGCGGCGGCGAGGGCGAGGGCGAGCGGGGTCTTCATTGGGCGATCCTTGGAGTGGGCGCGGCCGGATAGCCCGACACTTTACTCCGGGGCCGCAACCCGGGCAGGCGCCATGCCAGAATCGGCCTCCACGACGAGGACACGACAAGGAATGGCCATGGCGACGAACGCCTTCGATTTCAGCGCCGACCGCCTGGACGGCACGCCGCAACCGCTGTCGCAATACGCCGGCAAGGTGCTGCTGGTGGTCAACGTCGCCTCGAAGTGCGGGTTCACCCCGCAGTACGCGGGCCTGGAGCAGCTGTGGCGCGATTACGGCGACCGCGGACTCGTCGTCCTCGGCTTCCCCTGCGACCAGTTCGGCCACCAGGAACCCGGCGATGCGGCGGAGATCCGCAATTTCTGCTCGCTCACGTACGACGTCGACTTCCCGATGTTCGCCAAGGTCGAAGTCAACGGCGCGAACGCGCATCCGCTGTGGAAGTGGTTGAAGCAGGAGAAGAGCGGGCTGCTCGGCATCGGCGCGATCAAGTGGAACTTCACGAAGTTCCTGGTCGGTCGCGACGGGCGCGTGCTCGAGCGTTACGCGCCGACCGATACGCCGGAGTCGCTCGCCGGCGACATCGAGGCGGCGCTCGGGGCATGATGGCCCGCGGGGCAGTGGGCGGTGGCGACGGCCAGGGAGGCGGCATGCGGGGTTCGCGATTGACGGACGGTGCGGATTGCACGATGCAATTCAGGCTCGAGGGCGATTGCCTGCGCGCGTGGGTCGACGGGACCAGTTCGTTCGCGGCGACGGTGTCGTGCTGGCAGCAGGTCCTCGCGCAGGTCCAGGCGCACCGGCCGAGCACGGTGCTGCTGGTCGACCGTTTGCGCGGGCGGACGCTGAGTGGCGAGGAATGGGAATCGCTGGTGCAGGCGACCAGGGGGCAGGGCCTGGAACGCGTGCGCATCGCCCACGTCAAGCCGCTGGGCGTGGACGACCTGGAGTATTGCGAGATCCATGCGCGTGCGGTCGGGCTCGACGCGCGCGTATTCGAGGACGAGGACGTGGCCGAATTCTGGCTGCGGAACCCGATTACCTGAAGTCGCGGGACTCGGTGGCCAGGCCGCGCAGCAGCGGCGACAGGTCTTCCAGCCGCGTCGCGATGAGATGGCGGCTGCCGTCGGCCATTTCCATGCGGCCCTCGATGCCGAGCAGCCGTGATTCCAGGAATACGCGGCGCTGGCGTTCGGCGATGTCGCGCCACACCACCACGTTCACCATGCCGGTTTCGTCCTCGATGGTCATGAACGTGACGCCGCTGGCGGTCTGCGGACGCTGGCGCAGGATCACCAGGCCGGCATGGCGCGCGGGGCGCCCGTGCTGCAAGGCGTCGAGTTCCCGCGCGCGGCTGTAGCGTCGTTGCCGCAGCGCGTTGCGCAGCAGTGCGACCGGATGCGCGCCCAGGGTCAGGCCGGTGCTCGCGTAGTCGGCGCGCGTGTCGTCGAAGGCGCTGGGCGGCGGGATGGCGATGCGCGTTTCCGCCGGAGCGGCCACGCCGGCGAACAGCGGCATCTGCCGCTCGACGGCCGCACCCTGCCAGCGCGCGCGGTGGCGATGCCCGGCGAGTCCGCGCAACGCCGCCGCTTCGGCGAGCGCCCCCAGCGCGCCGCGATCGAGCGCGGCGCGATGCGCGAGGTCGTCGAGGTCGCGGAATGGCGCCTGCGCGCGCGCCGCGGCGACGCGCTCCCCCGCATCCCCGCGCAACCCCGACACCAGCCGCATGCCGAGCCGCAAGGCCGGTTGCGTCGTCGCGTCGTCGCGGCCGCCATCCTCCAGCGTGCAATCCCAGTCGCTGTAGCGCACGTCCACCGGCCGCACCACGATGCCGTGGCGGCGCGCGTCCGCCACCAGCTGCGCCGGCAGGTAGAAGCCCATCGGCAACGAGTTCAGCAGCGCGCAGGAGAACGCCGCCGGCTCATGGCACTTGATCCACGCGCTGGCATAGGCGAGCAGGGCGAAGCTGGCCGCGTGCGATTCCGGGAAGCCGTAGTCGCCGAAACCCTTGATCTGCTCGAAGATGCGCTCGGCGAACTCGGCGGTGTAACCATTGCGCGCCATGCCGGCGAGCAGTGCGTCGCGGTGCTTCTCCAGCCCGCCGCGGCGCTTCCATGCGGCCATGTCGCGGCGCAGCTGGTCGGCCTGGCCGGGCGTGTAATCGGCGGCGACCATCGCGATGCGCATCACCTGTTCCTGGAACAGCGGCACGCCGAGCGTGCGCTGCAACACTTCGCGCAACGCGTCCGACGGGTAGTCGATCGGCTCCAGGCCCTGCCGCCGCCGCAGGTAGGGGTGGATCATGCCGCCCTGGATCGGGCCGGGCCGCACGATCGCCACTTCCACCACCAGGTCGTAGAACGTCTCCGGCTTCAGCCGCGGCAGCATCGCCATCTGCGCGCGCGATTCGATCTGGAACGCGCCGATGACGTCGCCGCGCTGGATCATCGCGTAGGT
>CAMLSB010000088.1 GCA_946482565.1 uncultured Lysobacteraceae bacterium
CGCATCAAGCTCAACCTGAGCAAGACCAAGCAGATCGACTTCCGCGTCAGCACGCTGCCGACCCTGTTCGGCGAGAAGATCGTGCTGCGCATCCTCGATGGCGGCGCGGCCAAGCTCGGCATCGAGAAGCTCGGCTACGAGGAGGACCAGAAGGCCCTGTTCCTCGCGGCGATCCAGAAGCCCTACGGCATGGTGCTGGTGACCGGGCCGACCGGCTCGGGCAAGACGGTGTCGCTGTACACGGCGCTGAACATCCTCAACGACGAGTCGCGCAACATCAGCACCGTCGAGGACCCGGTGGAAATCCGCCTGCCCGGCGTCAACCAGGTGCAGCAGAACGTCAAGCGCGGCATGACCTTCGCCGCGGCGCTGCGCTCGTTCCTGCGCCAGGACCCGGACGTGATCATGGTCGGCGAGATCCGCGACCTGGAAACGGCCGAGATCGGCGTCAAGGCCGCGCAGACCGGCCACATGGTGCTGTCGACGCTGCACACCAACGATGCGCCGCAAACCATCTCGCGCCTGATGAACATGGGCATCGCGCCGTTCAACATCACCTCGTCGGTGACGCTGGTCATCGCCCAGCGCCTCGCCCGCCGCCTGCACGACTGCAAGCGCGAGCAGGAGCTGCCGGAGGCCGCGCTGCTGGCCGAAGGCTTCACCCACGAGGAAGTCGCGGCCGGCATGAAGATCTACGAGGCGGTCGGCTGCCCCGACTGCACCGAGGGTTACAAGGGCCGTACCGGCCTCTACCAGGTGATGCCGATGACCGACGAGATCCAGGCGATCGTCCTGGCCGGCGGCAACGTACAGGCCATCGCCGACGCCGCGCAGGTCTCCGGCGTGCGCGACCTGCGCCAGTCGGCGCTGCTCAAGGTCAAGAACGGCGTCACCAGCCTCGCGGAAATCAACCGCGTGACCAAGGACTGATCTTTATGGCCGCCAGCAAATCCGCCACCAGGACCGGTCTCCGCGACGACCTCAAGCTGTTCATCTGGGAGGGCACCGACAAGCGCGGCGTCAAGATGAAGGGCGAGCAGAGCGCGAAGAGCGAGAACTTCATCCGTGCCGAGCTGCGCCGCCAGGGCATCAACCCGACGGTCGTGAAGCCCAAGCCGAAGCCGCTGTTCGGCGGCGCCGGCAAGCGGGTGACGCCGGGCGACATCGCGATCTTCAGTCGCCAGCTGGCGACCATGATGAAGTCGGGCGTGCCGATCGTCGGCGGCATCGAGATCATCGCCAGCGGCCAGAAGAACCCGAAGGCCAAGGCGCTGTACAACGACATCCGCTCGAGCATCGAGGGCGGCAGCTCGCTGCACGAGTCGCTGGGCAGGCACCCGGTGCAGTTCGACGAGCTCTACCGCAACCTGGTGCATGCGGGCGAGACCGCGGGCGTGCTGGAGACGGTGCTCGACACCATCGCCAACTACAAGGAAAACATCGAGGCGCTGAAGGGCAAGATCAAGAAGGCCTTGTTCTACCCGGCCACGGTGGTCGCGGTCGCGATCCTGGTGAGCGCGGTGCTGCTGATCTTCGTGGTGCCGCAGTTCGAGAACGTGTTCAAGAGCTTCGGCGCGGACCTGCCGGCCTTCACCATGATGATCATCGGCGCGTCGCGCTTCATCATCGCCTACTGGTGGCTGGTGCTGTTCGTCGTGGTGGGCGCGATCAGCGGCTTCATCTTCCTCAAGAAGCGCTCGCTTGCGTTCCAGCATTTGCTGGACCGGCTCATCCTCAAGCTGCCCGTCATCGGGCAGATCATGCACAACTCGGCCATCGCCCGCTTCGCGCGCACCCTCGCGGTGACCTTCGCGGCCGGCGTGCCGCTGGTCGAGGCGCTGGACATCGTCGCCGGCGCCACCGGCAACACCGTGTACGAGACCGCGGTCAAGCGCATCCGCGACGACGTCTCGGTGGGCTACCAGGTCAACGTGGCGATGCGCCAGGTGAACCTGTTCCCGCACATGGTGATCCAGATGGCGGCCATCGGCGAGGAAGCCGGCGCCCTGGATGCGATGCTCTACAAGGTGGCGGAGTTCTACGAGTCCGAGGTCAACAACGCGGTGGACGCGCTGTCGAGCCTGCTCGAGCCGCTGATCATGATCTTCATCGGCGGCATCGTCGGCTGCATGGTGATCGGCATGTACCTGCCCATCTTCAAGCTCGCCGCTGCGATCTGACGGACACGATCTGATAAGGTCGCGCACTGGCGCGGCCGACAGGGGTCCACATGGCGTTTCTCGACCAGAATCCGGCGATCGGCTACCCGCTCGCGGCCGGCTTCGGCCTGCTCGTCGGCAGCTTCCTCAACGTGGTGATCCTGCGCCTGCCGCGCCGGCTGGAATGGCAGTGGAAGCGCGACAGCCTCGAAGTGCTCGGCGAGCCCGAGGTCTACGACCCCCCGCCACCCGGCATCGTGGTCGAGCGCTCGCATTGCCCGCACTGCAAGCACCCGCTGTCCTGGTACGAGAACATCCCGGTCTTCAGCTGGCTCGCGCTGCGCGGGCGCTGTCGCCACTGCCAGGCGCCGATCTCGGTGCAGTACCCGCTGGTCGAGCTGCTGACGATGCTGCTGGTGCTGTGTTGCGTGTGGCAGTTCGGGTTCGGCTGGAAGGGGTTCGGTGCGATCGTCTTCAGCTGCTTCCTGGTGGCGCTGTCGGGCATCGACCTGCGCACCCAGTTGCTGCCCGACCAGCTCACGCTGCCATTGATGTGGCTGGGCCTGGTCGCGAGCATCGATCCGCTCTACCTCACCGCCAAGCAGGCGCTCGTCGGCGCGATCATCGGTTACCTGAGCCTGTGGTCCGTGGTGTGGCTGTTCAAGCAGCTCACCGGCAAGCAGGGCATGGGCCACGGCGATTTCAAGCTGCTCGCCGCGATGGGTGCGTGGGTCGGACTGAAGGGCATCCTGCCGACGATCCTGCTGTCGTCGCTGGTGGGCGCGATCGTCGGTTCGATCTGGCTGGCGGCGAAGGGCCGCGACCGCGCGACGCCGATTCCGTTCGGGCCGTATCTCGCGATCGCGGGCTGGATCGTCTTCTTCTGGGGCGGGTCCATGGTCGAGTGGTACCTGCGCATCTCCGGCCTGCGCCACTGACCTCGCCCCGCGTGACCGCTTCCCCGCCTCCTGCTTCCCGTCTCCCGTCTCCCTCCGCAAACATCCTCGTCTGTGGCGGCGCCGGCTACATCGGCTCGCACATGTGCAAGGCGCTGGACGCCGCGGGCCTGGTGCCGGTGACGTTCGACAATCTCTCGACGGGCCATCGCTCGGCGGTGCGCTGGGGGCCGCTGGTCGAGGGCGACCTGCTCGATCCGGCCTCGCTCGCCGCGGCGTTCGCGGCCTGGCCCGTGCGCGCGGTGCTGCACTTCGCGGCACGCTCGCTGGTGGGCGAATCGGTGCGCGAGCCGGGCCTGTACTTCCGCAACAACGTCGCCGGCACGCTCAACCTGCTGGACGCGATGCGCGATGCGGGCGTGTCGCGGCTGGTGTTCTCCTCCACCGCGGCGGTCTACGGCGACCCGGTGTACACGCCGATCGACGAGGCGCATCCGACGGCGCCGATCAATCCGTATGGCTGGAGCAAGCTCATGGCCGAACGGGAGATCGCCGAGTACTGCCGCGCCCACGGGTTGCGCGCGGCGTGCCTGCGCTACTTCAACGCGGCCGGCGCGGATCCCGAGTGCGAGACCGGCGAAGCGCACGAGCCGGAGACGCACCTGATCCCGAACCTGCTGCGCGCAGCGGTGGCGGACTTCGCTGCCGACGGCGGCGGCAGTGGCGGCGCTGAACCGGCCAGCATCTTCGGCGACGACTACGACACGCCCGACGGCACCTGCGTGCGCGACTACATCCACGTGGCCGACCTTTGCGACGCGCACCTGCTCGCGCTCGAGCGGCTCGAGGCGGTGCCGGGGATGCAGGTGTTCAACCTCGGCGGAGGGCAAGGCAGATCTGTGGCGGAAGTACTGGCGGTGTGCCGCGACGTGTCGGGCGCGCCGATTCCCGAGCGGCGCTTGCCGCGGCGTCCGGGCGACCCGGCGGTGCTGGTGGCGTCGGCGGGAGCCGCGGCGCGCGACCTGGGCTGGCGGCCGCGTTACGGGCTGCGCGATTGCGTCGCGCACGCGCTGGCGTGGGAACGCAAGCGCCAGGGACTCGCGTGAGCGGGTTCGTCGTCGGGCTGACCGGCGGGATCGCGTCGGGCAAGAGCGCGGTGGCGCGTGAATTCGGCTCGCTCGGCGTGCATGTCGCCGATGCCGACTCCGCCGCGCGCGATGCGTTGGCTGCGGGCTCGGCAGGACTCGCCGAAGCGGTGGCCGCGTTCGGCGCCGGCGTGCTGGACGCGTCGGGCGCGCTCGACCGCGCGGCGATGCGCCGCCGCATCTTCGAGGACGCCTCCGCGAAGCGCGTGCTCGAGGCGATCGTGCATCCGCGCGTCCGCGCCGCGCTGCAGGCCGAATGCATCGCCGCGACGGGGCCTTACGTGGTGGCCGACATTCCCCTGCTGGCGGAAGCCGGCGGTCGCGAGGCCTATCCGTGGCTCGATCGCATCCTCGTCGTCGACGCGCCGGTGGAAGCGCAACGCGCGCGCCTGCTCGCGCGCGACGGCATCGACGCCGCCCTCGCCGACCGCATGATCGCCGCGCAGGCCACGCGCGCCCGGCGCCTGGCCCTCGCCGACGACGTCCTCGCCAACACCGGCACCCTCGCCGACCTCGCCGGCCACGTCGCCGCGCTCGACCGCGTCTACCGTGCCCTCGCCGCCGCCTGACGCGGACTTTCCCTGACGCCGGTCGCGCTGTTTCCTGATATCCAGGCACCTCCGGGGTCGCCATGCTTGCCTGAAGCACGCCGTTGTTGATTCCGTGTTGCGCATCACGCAACACTCGTATAGGATGGCTTTGCGTTGATCAGGTCGTTCCGGCACAAGGGGCTCGAGAGGCTGTTCGAGTCGGGAAAAACGAACGGCGTCCGCACCGACCATGTGCGCCGGCTGCGCTTGCTGCTCGCGGCGCTGGACACTGCCTGCGAGATCGCGGACATGGACGTCTCCGGCTTCGGACTCCATCCCCTCAAGGGGCGCCAGGTGGGCCGATGGGCGCTATCGGTCAATGCCAACTGGCGCCTGACATTCGAACTGCGCGGCGAGCATGTCCATGCCGTGGACTATGAGGATTACCACTGATGATGATGAAGATGCACAACCCGCCGCATCCGGGCGAGTTCATCACCGAGATATACCTGGATCCTCATGGCATCAGCGGGCGTGAACTCGCGGCAAAGCTCGATGTTGCGCCGTCGACCTTGAGCCGCATCCTCAATGGTTCGAGTCGGGTGACACCAGAAATGGCGCTGCGCCTGTCCAAATCGCTCGGAAGGACCCCGGAAAGCTGGCTGCTGATGCAGGACAGTCACGACCTTTGGCAGGCACGCCGGAACGTGGATCTCGCCCGCGTGCGCAAACTGCTGCCACGAGCCGCATGACCGGCTCGCAACCTCGAATCACTCCGTGGAGGTTTTTGAAGCCTGTGCGCGCGCGATGTCGTCGAGCGCCGCTTCGAGCAAGTCCGGATCGCCCTCGTCGACTACGGCCATGAGATAGGCGGCTCTGTCGTCTTCTGTTTCCAGATAGTCGGCTGTGTCGTAATGGCTGAAGCTTTCCTTGGCCTTCTTGCCCATATCGATCACCCCGAGGTCCGCACTGGGCGACAGCCTAATCCCTTTTCAGGGCTGGAAGGCGCGGATGGCGGCGATGCCCTGGGCGCCATGCGCGCGCGCCGCTTCGAGATCCTCGAGGCCGAGGCCGCCGATGCCGTAGATCGGCAGCGTGCTCGCCTCGCGCAGCGCGGCGAACGCGGCCCAGCCCAGCGGCGCGGCACCGGGGTGGCTCGCGGTGGCCTGCACCGGGCCCAGCACCGCGAAATCGCAACGCACGCGCTCGGCATGCGCGAGCTCCGCCGCGTCGTGGCACGACGCCGCCACGGGCAGCGCCTGCGGCAGCGGCCGCTGGCCCAGCGCGGCGAGCTGCGCGGCCTTGAGGTGCACGCCGACGCGCAGTTCGCGCGCGAGGGCGATGTCACCGTTCACCAGCACCTCGACATCGGCGGCACGGCACAACGCCGCGGCTTCGCGCGCGAGCGTGCGCCAGCGGGCCGGATCGGTATCGATGCCCGGCCGCAGCTGGATGCGGCGGACGTCGTCCGCGGACGCGGCGCGTTCGACCGCAGCGAGCCAGCGCCGGCCGTCGCCTTCCGGTGCCGGCGTGACGAGGTAGCGATCGGGCTGCAACAACGCCGCCACCACCGGCCGATCGGCGCCGGGCATGGCGTAGCTGGCGAGCTTGTGCGGCGGTACCCAGGCGAGCGCCTGGCCGTCGAGCCCCTTGGGCGTGCCCTTCCACGTCGAGACGCGCCGGACATCGAGCAGCAGGCGCTTGTGCGGGTAACGGTGCGGGACGGCGATCACCCGCGGCCCGACGCTGGCGTCGATGCCGAGTTCCTCGTGCAGTTCGCGCGCCAGCGCTTCTTCGGCGGTCTCGCCCGGTTCGCGCTTGCCGCCCGGGAATTCCCACAGGCCGGCAAGGTCGCGGCCTTCGGTGCGCCGCGCGAGGAGGATGCGGCCGCGGGCGTCGGTGATGACGCCCGCGACGACTTCGATCAGTGGTGAATCCGGGTCGGGCAACGGGACGTCACGCAATCGGGCTTAGGAAAGCGCACCGTGGCAGTGCTTGAACTTCTTGCCGCTGCCGCAGGGGCACGGGTCGTTGCGGCCGACGCGCGACGCGGTCCCCTGCGCCTGCGCCTGCAACGCCGCGGCCATGGCCTGCGCCTGCAGCGCTTCCTCGTCAGCGCCGAGGCCACCGACATCCGCGTGCTGGAACTGCAGCTGCTGCGCCTGGCGCTCGGCCTGTGCGCGCTCGGCCGCCTCCATCGCCGCGACTTCCTCCTCGCTGCGGATGCGCACGCGCGCCAGCAGCGTCACGACTTCGTGCTTGACCTTGTCCAGCATCTCGCCGAACAGCTCGAACGCCTCGTGCTTGTATTCCTGCTTCGGCTGCTTCTGCGCGTAGCCGCGCAGGTAGATGCCCTGGCGCAGGTAATCCATGCGCGCCAGGTGCTGCTTCCAGTTGTCGTCGAGCACGCTGAGCATCACGTGCTTCTCGACCGCGCGCATGGTCTCGGCGCCGACCTGCTGCTCCTTGGCGGAGAACAGCTCGTCGACCTCGCGCTGCACTTCCTGCGCGATCTGCTCGGCGTCCACTTCGGTGCGCGCCGCGATGTCGGCGGCCAGGTGCGGCGCCACGCCGAACTCGGCGGCCAGCTCGGCCTCGAGGCCGGGCAGGTCCCACTGTTCGTCGATCGAATTGTCCGGCACGTAGCGGCGCACGGTGTCGGCGACCACGTCGGCGCGGATGCCGTCGATGTTCTCCTGCACGCTCTCGGCCTCCAGCAGCTCGTTGCGCTGCTGGTAGATGACCTTGCGCTGGTCGTTGTTGACGTCGTCGAAATCGAGCAGGTTCTTGCGGATGTCGAAGTTGTGGGC
>CAMLSB010000089.1 GCA_946482565.1 uncultured Lysobacteraceae bacterium
TTCTCGCCGAGCATGCCCATGAACGGGATCGAGCCGCCTTCGCCCATGTACATCGCGGGTGCGCCGAAGAACTCCTGGCTCGCGGTGCCGATCGCGTGGTCGAGCCACGGCGCGAGCGCCGGCGCGTTCCAGCCGGTCGAGGCCTTCTCGAGGTCGAGCGTGACCTTCGCGCCGTTCGGCGGGTCGCGCAGCAGCGCTTCCTTCAGCAGTTCGCCGGCGCGCTTGCCGTCGAGCGTCGGCGGCAGGCGCAGCGACAGCTTCACCGCCGTCTGCGGGCGCAGCACGTTGCCGGCGGAGGCGAGAGGCGGGATGCCGTCGGCGCCGGTGATCGAAAGCGCCGGGCGCCAGGTGCGGTTGAGCACGAGTTCGTCGAGCTTGTCGGACATCGGCGTCATGCCGGGCAGCAGCGGGAACTTGTCGAACACGTCGTCGCCGAGCACGTCGGCGACTTTCGACGCCTGCGCGAGGCGGTCCGCGGGGATCGGCGCATGCAGGCCGTCGAGCAGGATGCGGCCGGTGTCCTCGTCCTCGATGCGCGACAGCAGCTGGCGCAGCAGGCGGAAGCTCGACGGCACGATGCCGGATGCGTCGCCGGAATGCACGCCTTCCTCGAGCACCTTGACGGTGAGGTTGCCGCCGGCCAGGCCGCGCAGCGAAGTCGTGCACCACAGTTGCTCGTAGTTGCCGCAGCCGGAATCGAGGCACACGACCAGCGAGGGCTTGCCGATGCGATCGGCGAGGTGGTCGACGTAGGCGGGCAGGTCGTAGCTGCCGGATTCCTCGCAGGCTTCGATCAGGATCACGCAGCGCGCATGCGGCGTGTCCTGGTCGCGCAACGCCATCAGCGCCGCGAGCGAACCGAAGATCGCGTAGCCGTCGTCGGCGCCGCCGCGGCCGTACAGTCGGTCGCCCTTGAGCACGGGCTTCCACGGGCCGAGGTCGTCGTCCCAGCCGGTCATCTCGGGCTGCTTGTCGAGGTGGCCGTACAGCAGCACGCAATCGTCGCCGACCGACGCGCCCTTCGCGGGCACCTCGAGGTAGATCAGCGGCGTGCGGCCTTCCAGGCGCACGACCTCGACGACGAGGCCGTCGATCGGCTGCGCCTTCGCCCAGCCTTCCATCAGCGCGACCGCGGCGTCCATGTGCCCGTGCGCGACCCAGTCGGTGTCGAACATCGGCGACTTGTTCGGGATCCGGATGTACTCCACCAGGTGCGGAACGATGTCGTCGTCCCACTTGGCGGAGACGAAACGGTCGGCGCGAGCGGCATCGAACGGGCTGGCGGTCATGTCGGGTCCCGGAAGGCGGATCAGGCCGCCGATTCTACGCCCGGGCGTGTCGCGGGGCCTTTTCCTACCCTTCGCACCGCTTTTTTCCGCGGCGGAAAGCGGGTTTTGCCGATGCCGCGCGCGCTGCGGCGCGCGGACACTGCATCCACCGGCGGCCGAATGCCGGCCGCAGCCAAGGAGGAAGATCCATGAAGACGTTCACCGCCCTGCCGCGCTCGCTCACGCTGGGCATGCTGCTCGCCGCCAGTGCACTGCTGTGCGGCACCGCGTCCGCGGCCACCGCCGCCGCGGGCCGCGTCAACATCAACACCGCCGACGCCGCGACGATCGACGCGGGGCTGCTCAACATCGGCCGTTCGAAGGCCGAGGCGATCGTGGCCTATCGCAAGGAGCACGGTGCGTTCCACAGCGCCGAGCAGCTCGCGCAGGTGAAGGGCATCGGGTTGAAGACCATCGAGAAGAACCGCGACCGCATCGTGTTCGCCGGCGGCGGCGCCGCGCCCGCGGTGCAGCGCCCGGCGCGCCCCGCCGCGCGCAGGCCGGCGAAGAAGTGAGCTTCGCGCGGCCGCCGGCCAGATCCCCCTCGCCGGGGCCGGCGGCCGCGTTTCCTTCGCGGCTACACTGCGCGGATGGGACATGACGACGACGCGCCGCGCATCCTGCGCGCAGGCGATTACCGGCGCGAACGCTGGCGCAACGGCGCGGGCTGGACGCGCGAGATCCACGCGCAGCCGACGACGCGCGGCGAGGGCTGGGACTGGCGGCTGTCCATCGCCGAGATCGACGAAGACGCGCCGTTCTCGGCGTTTCCCGGCGTCGACCGCGAGCTCGTGCTGCTGGAAGGCAACGGCCTGCGCCTGCGTTTCGACGACGGGGAGGTGGTGGAACTGCATCCACCGCACGACCGCCTGCGCTTCGCCGGCGAACGCGCGTTGCGCGGCGAGCTCATCGACGGGCCGACCCGCGACTTCAACCTGATGTGGAAGCGCGAAGCGGTCGATGCGCGACTGTGGCACCGCCCGCTGGTCGGCTCGATGCTGCTGTTCGCGGAACCGGGCAGCACCTGGGCGCTGCATGTGCTCGCGGGACAGGCCCGCGTGCAGCACGGCGATGCGTGGCTCGGCGTCGCGCAGGGCGACACGATCCTGCTGGAAGCGGGCGGGAGCGAGCGTCGCCGCCTCCCGCTGGATGGCGGCGGCGAACTGCTGGTCGTGCGCGTGACGCCGGCCGGCGTTGCGGTGGACTGAGTCGCTGTGGGGCTGCGGGAAGGATCGAAGCGCGGCCGTCAGGCCAGCGCCGGCCCGAGCACCGCGGCGAGCACCAGCAGCGACACCGCGAACACGCTCATCACCAGCTGCTTCGGCGTGCGGCCGCGCGCCCACATCCAGATGCCCGACAGCCCCAGCAGCAGCATCGCGATCGCGAAGCTGTCGGCGAGCAGCACCCAGGCGAAGCCGCCGCCCACCGCCTTGTGCAGGCGGTTGAACGCGGCCAACCAGGTCTGGCGGTTGTGCTTGACCTCCGCGGTCGTCGCGCCCGGCTTGTACTGCAGCGCCCAGGATTCCCGCGCGTTGCCGCCCGACAGGTTCCATTGCTCCGGCGCGTCTTCGCGCGCGCCGCGCGGCGCGCCCTTGCGGATCGTTTGCGCGTCCAGGCCCTGCGACTGCAGCAGCCACTTCGACAGGTCCTCGGCCGATGCACGTGCGGCCATCGGCACTTCGAGCACCACGCGCCCGGTCTCGATGCTGTCGCCCTGCGGCCAGGCGTTGTCGCCCATGCGGTGGTTCATCACCAGGCCGGTATAGCCATAGACGATCGCCGCGATCGCGCCCCACGCACCGATCCACAGGTGCAGCTGGCGGATCCAGCGGTAGGTGCGAGGGTTGCCGCGCGGGCGGAAGGGAGGAAGCGTCTTCGTCATGTGTCAGGTCTCGGCCCAGCGCCGCAGGAGGTTGTGGTAGATGCCGGTCAGCCGCAGCAGCGCCTCGCGGCTGTCCGGCGACGCGCTGGCGCCGGTGGCGGTGAGCGCCTGGATCGAGGTGTCCAGCTGGTAGAGCAGCTGCCGCTGCTCCAGGTCGCGGACCAGGCTCTGGATCCAGAAGAACGACGCGAGGCGCGCGCCGCGCGTCACCGGCTCGACGCGGTGCAGGCTGCTCGACGGATACAGGATCAGGTCGCCGGCCGGCAGCTTCACCTCGTGCTCGCCGTAGGTGTCGTCGACGACGAGGCCGCCGCCGTCGTATTCGTCCGGCTCGTTGAGGAAGAGCGTGCAGGACAGGTCGCTGCGCACGTAACCGTGCTCGCCGGGCAGGCCCCCCGGGAGGCCGCCGGATGCGCTGGCGGGCAGGGCCATCACCGCGCCGTCGACATGCGCGCCGTAGGTGCCGCCGCCTTCGTAGCGGTTGAAGCGCGGTGGCAGCGTGCGCAGCGGCAGCGCGGCGGCGAAGTACATCGGGTTGTGCGCGAGCGCCGCCAGCACCACCGCGCCGAGCTCGCGCCGCAGCGGCGAGTCTTCGGCGAGCTGCAGGTTGCGCTTGACCTGCGCGCCCTGGGCGCCGACGGTCTGGCGGCCGTCGACCCACTCGGCGCCGTCCAGCGCCGCGCGGATGCGCGCGAGCTGTTCGCGGTCGAGGATGCCGGGAATGTGCAGCAGCATGGCGGCCTCCTCAGAAGGCGAAGTCGACGCTCAGCACGAAGGTGCGCGGCGTGCCCGGGGTATAGCGGTAACCGCTCTTGTTGATCGCCGCCACGTAGCGCTTGTCGAACAGGTTGTAGGCGTTGAGCCGCAGCGTGAGGCGGTCGCCGACCGGAAGCGAGGCCACCGCGTCATAGACGATCCAGGGCTTGGTGTGGTCGGGCGTCCCGACCGCGCCGTCCGTGCCCTTGTGCAGGCCCGAGGTGTAGCGGATGCCGCCGCCCAGGGTCAGTCCTGAGTCGAACCGGTACGTGCTCCAGCTCGTCACTGCATCCGCCGGCGTGTAGGTCAGGTTGGCCGTGCCATCCGCGGCGAGGTTGGGGCCTTCCTCGACCTTCGCGTCCTGGTGCAGGTAGCCCAGCGACAGGTCCCAGTGCGGGGTGAGGCTGCCGGCCAGCGACAGCTCGACGCCCTGCACGCGCTTGCGGCCGGTCTGCGAGTAGCCGCCGGGCGCCTCGGTGTCGGCGACGATCTCGTTGCTGACGTCGGTGCGGAACAGCGCCAGGTTCAGCGTGGCGCCGCGCGGGACGATGGCCCACTTGGCGCCGGCTTCGTACGTCCGGGCCTTCTGCGGGTCGTTGTCGATGTTGTCGGCGCTGTTGGCGGCGGTGCTCAGGCTGAAGTTGGCACCGCCGGGCGGCTGTTGCGACAAGGCCGCGTTCGCGTAGAGGCTGAGCGCTTCGACCGGCTTGTACACCGCGCCGAGCTTGTAGTTCAGCAGCGTGCCGGACACATGCAGGTCCGCGGAGGGAACGACCGTTCCGTTGGCGACGCCGGCGGGGCAGGCGACGCCGTTGCGCGGCAGCGGCACGGTCGTCGTGCAGACGGCGGTGGCGTCGTAGTCGGTCGTGTAGTGGTCGGCGCGGAGGCCGGCACTCAGCAGGAAGCGTTCGCCGAACTTCATCGTGTCGAAGAGGTAGGCCGCGGTGGTGTCGGTGCGGCCCCTGGAGTCCGCGCCGCTGCGGTGGTACTCCAGCGTTCCCGCATCATTCCATTCGGGATCGTAGAGGTTGATCGGCGGCAGGCGGCCGCTGGTGGCGATCGCGTGCGCGCCCTGTTCCTCGCGCGTCAGCTCCAGCCCGGTGGTGAGGAAGTGCGCGACCGCCCCCGTGCGGAAATCGGCGCGCAGGTTCAGCTGGTCGGTGAGGATGCGGTTCTGCTGGTCGCGCGTGCTGAAGTTGCTGCGCTGCAGGGTGTAGGTCGACAGGTCGTCCCTGTCGGTCCAGTGGATGTTGCCGGCCTGCGGATTGCCGCTGTTGCCGCCGGTGGCCGTGTAGGAGGTGATGAAGTAGTCCTGCGCGGTCCTGCCCCAGCGCAGCGTGTTGGCCAGCTTCAGCGCGGGCGTGAAATCGTGCTCGATGCGCAAGGTCGCCATCCGGGCGGTGACGTCGTCGTGGTCGAGGGGGCTGCCGTAGTAGTTTTCCGGATCGACCGGGTGTCCGGCGAGTTGCTCGAGGCCCGGCTGCGGCAGCCAGGACGGCAGGCCGATGGTGGGCACGAAGCCGTCGGGCACGTTGTCCTGCTCCACGTACAACAGGTTGAGGAACACGCGCGTGTCGGTGCCGAGGCCGAAGCCCAGCGAGGGCGCAATGCCGCGCCGCGAATTGTTGATGCGGTCGCGGCCTGCGACGTCGCTGTCCTGCCACAGCGCATTGATGCGCAGCGCGCTGGTCGCGCCGAGCGAGGCGTTGATGTCGGCGGTGGCGCGGCGCTGGCCGTCGGCGCCGATCGAGGCGCTCGCGGACGTGCCCTCGGACAGGTTGGCTTGCTTGGTGACCATGTTGATCGAGCCCGTCGGGGCAGAACGGCCGGTGTCGGTGCCGGCCGGACCCTTCACCACTTCCACCTGCTCGATGTTGAACAGGTCGCGCGATACCGCGCCGAGGTCGCGCGCGCCGTCGACGAAGATGCTGCTGGAGCTGTCGAAGCCGCGCATGTAGAGCGTGTCGCCGGTGCTGGTGGCGCCGTTCTCGCCGGCGTAGAACGTGCCGACGCCCGGGCTGTTGCGCAGCGCCTCGGTCAGCGTGGTCGCGCCCTGTTGCTGGAGCAGTTCCTTGCCGAGCACTTCGATGGTCTGCGGCGTGTCCTGCAGGGTCTGGGTGGCCTTGGGGGAGGCGAGCTTGTCGCGGCGCACCGCGTCGCCGACGACCTCGACCTTGCCGAGGGTGCGGATCTGGTCGTCCGCGGCAGGGCCGCGCGCGGCGGCGGGAGTCGCGTGTTCGGCGTCCTGTGCGGCCGCCGCGAGCGGGGTCGCCAGGGCCAGCCCGGCCACCAGCGCGGCCGAGAGGGGGAGCATCGCGGGGAACTGGGACGAAGCGACGGGGCGGGCCGCGTGCTTGCGGCGCTGGATAGGGGACATGTGCGAATTACCGGAAATGAATGGGGAAGGCCAAGGGCCGCGGCGCCATTCTATTCCGCAATGAGAATGATTCGCAATACGAATCTCAAATGATGAGACCCGCCCAGGCCCGGCAGCCCAAGCGGGGTCTCAGCCGCGGTCGTCTCGGGTCCAGACCGCCCCGTCCTCCACCTTGACCGGGAACCTGGCGACCGGGACGTGGGCGGGCGCGTTCAGCGCGCGGCCGTCGCGCACATCGAACTTCGAACCGTGCAGCACGCATTCGATGGTGGCCTCCTCGCCGTCGTAGCAACCGGCGGAGAGTTCGAAGTCCTCGTGGCTGCACAGGTCCTCGACGGCGTAGTAGTCGCCGTCGTAATTCACGACGAGGATGGCGGTCCCGCCGTCCCAGGCGACGGTCTTCTCGCCGGGCAGCAGTTCCGAGGTGGCGCAGACGCGGACCCAGTCACCCATGGTCGCGCTCCGGGGCCGAGTTCGGGTCCGCGCGCAACGGCTTTTCCAGGACTTCGAAGCGCAGGTCGTCGCGTTTCGGGATGCCGAAGCGCGGATCGACGGCGGGGAAGGCCTTCTTGATGCCGGTGCGGCGGTAGCCGCGGCGCTCGTACCAGGCGATGAGGTCTTCGCGCACGTCGATGACGGTCATGCGCATCACCGGCAGGCCCCAGTCGACGCGCGCGACGCGCTCGGCTTCGGCGAGCACCGCCTTGCCCACGCCGCCGCCCTGCAGCACGGGGCGCACGGCGAACATGCCGAAATAACCCGCGCCGTCCTCGATCGCGACATGGGCGCAGGCGACGAGTTCACCGTCCTGCGAAGCGAGCAGCACGCGGCTGCGCTCACGCGCGATGTCCGCGAGCAGCACCTCGGGGGCGATGCGGTTGCCGTCGAGCAGGTCGGCCTCGGTGGTCCAGCCGGCGCGGCTGGCTTCACCGCGATAGGCGGAGGTGACGAGCACGACGATCGCGTCGACGTCGGCGGCGGTGGCGTCGCGGAAGGCGAGTGCAGGCGTGGATGCGGATGCGGGCGCGACGTCGGCGGCGGTCATGCGAGCAGGGTCCGGACCTTGCGCAGCGCGGCGATGAATGCCTCCACTTCCTCGTGCGTGTTGTAGAAGGCGAGCGACGCGCGGCAGGTCGCCGGCACGCCGTAGAAGTGCATCAGCGGATGCGCGC
>CAMLSB010000090.1 GCA_946482565.1 uncultured Lysobacteraceae bacterium
CGCGAGCAGGCGCAGAACATCGAATGAGCACGATGCGCGGAACCCTCTTCATCGTGGCCGCGCCGTCGGGCGCCGGGAAATCGAGCATCGTCAACGCCTGCCTGGCGCGCGATGCGAACATCTGCCTGTCGATCTCGTTCACCTCGCGCGCGCCCAGGCCCGGCGAGCGCCACGCCGAGCACTACAACTTCGTGAGCGCGCAGGAATTCGAGCGCATGGTCGCGGCGGGAGATTTCTTCGAGCATGCGCGCGTCCATGGCGACTGGAAGGGCACGGCGCGGCAGTCGGTCGAACCGCAGCTGGCCGCCGGCCGCGACGTGCTGCTGGAAATCGACTGGCAGGGCGCGCGCCAGGTGCGCGAGCGGATCCCGGGCGCGGTGGGCGTATTCATCCTGCCGCCCTCGCGCAAGGCGCTGGAGCAGCGCATGCGCGCCCGCGGGCAGGACAGCGACGAGGTCATCGCCCGCCGGCTGGCCGCCGCGCGCGAGGAGATGTCGCATTACGCCGAGTTCGACTACGTGATCGTGAACGAGGTTTTCGACACGGCCGTGGAGGAAATGTGCGCCGTGTTCCGCGCCAGCCGGCTGCGCCGCCCGCAGCAGGAGGTCCGGTACGTCGACCTGATCCAGGCCCTGCTGGCGCCGGAAGACAGGCCAAGCGCTTGATTTTGCTTGGGATACTTGCGGTTTGCGCGAGTCTGCACTAGACTTCCCGGTCCTTCGCACTGATACGGCCGGCCCAGCGCCGCCGGGAGCCCCATGGCCCGCATTACCGTCGAAGACTGCCTGCAGGTGGTCGACAACCGCTTCGAGCTCGTGATGATGGCCGCCAAGCGCGCGCGCCAGCTGGCCAACGGCGTCGAGCCGCGCCTGGACAACACCGAGGCCAACGACAAGCCGACCGTGCTGGCGCTGCGCGAGATCGCCGCCCGCCAGATCGACAACGGCTACATCGACGCCGTCGAGAAGGCCGAGCGCGAGCGCAAGGAACGCGAGGCGCTGGAGTGGGCCGCGGCCGAAGTGGTCGCCGACGACGACATGTCGCGCAACGACGACTGAGTCAGGAGCGGGGAAGGGGGAAAGGGGAAAAGGGAGCCGGAAGGCCCCGTATCCCGACGCCCCGACCGATCCAGCAGCGGCCCCGGAGACGGGGCCGTTCGCGTTTCCGGCCGGTGGCGACGCGATTCGGGCCCCTCTTCCCCATTCCCCATTCCCCGCTCCCGCCGTAGGCTGGAGCCCATGACGCCGCCGGCCGACCCCGTCCACGCCACTGCGCCCGCGCCCGACGCGGTGCCCGACTACGTGCGCACGCTGGAGCAGGCCGCCGCCTACCTGCCCGCGGAACAGCTCGCGATCCTGCGCCGTGCCTGGGCGATCGGCGCCGCCGCGCATGCGGGCCAGAACCGGCGCTCCGGCGAGCCCTACATCACCCATCCCGTGGCGGTCGCCACCGCGCTCGCCGAGCAGCACGTCGACGTGGAGACGCTGGTCGCGGCTATCCTGCACGACACGCTCGAGGACACGCCGCTGTCGCGCGAGAGCATCGCCGGCGAATTCGGCGAGACCGTGGCCGATCTGGTCGACGGCGTCACCAAGCTCGACAAGCTGCGCTTCGCCGACCGCCAGGAGGCGGCCGCCGAGAGTTTCCGCAAGATGCTGCTGGCGATGGCGCGCGACCTGCGCGTCATCATGATCAAGCTCGCCGACCGGCTGCACAACATGCGCACGCTCGGCGCGCAGACGCCGGAGGCGCGCCAGCGCATCGCGCGCGAGACGCTGGAGATCTTCGCGCCGATCGCGCAGCGGCTGGGCATGAACCTGGTCAAGGCCGAGCTGCAGGACCTCGGCTTCCGCGCGCTGCATCCGTGGCGGCATGCGGTGCTGGAGAAGCGCATCCGCACGCAGCCGCTCGTGCGGCGCGAGGCGCTGGTCAAGATCGAGGCGCAACTCGCGCAGCGGCTCACGCTGGAAGGCCTGGAATACCGGCTCGTCGGCCGGGTGAAGTCGCCATGGAGCATCTATTCGAAGATGCGTGCCGAGGGCAAGAGCTTCGACCAGGTGATGGACGTGTTCGGGTTCCGGATCGTGGTCGATTCGGTGCCGGCGTGCTACCACGCGCTGGGCGTGGTGCATTCGGTGTTCAAGCCGCTGGACGGGCGCTTCCGCGACTTCATCGCGATCCCGAAGGCCAACGGCTACCAGTCGCTGCATACGGTGCTGTTCGGACCCTACGGTTCGCCGATCGAGGTGCAGATCCGCACCCGCGAGATGGACCTGATCGCCGAGCGCGGCATCGCCGCGCACTGGATGTACAAGCACGGCGGCAGCGGCAACAGCGCGCACAGCCGCGCCCATTCCTGGATCGCCGGGCTGCTCGAGAGCCAGAGCGGCACGCGCTCGTCGCTGGAATTCCTGGAGAACGTGAAGGTCGACCTGTTCCCGGACGAGGTCTACCTGTTCACGCCCAAGGGCGACATCCTCGCGCTGCCGCGCAATTCCACCGCGCTCGACTTCGCCTACTCGGTGCATACCGATGTCGGCAACCACGCGGTCGCCGCGCGCGTGGACAAGAAGCTCGTGCCGCTGCGCACCAAGCTCGCGAGCGGGCAGAAGATCGAGGTGATCACCGCGAAGTCGGCGGCGCCGCAGCCGCAGTGGCTGGAATTCGTCGCCACCGGCAAGGCGCGCACCGCGATCCGGCACCAGCTCAAGCATCTCGAGCACGAGGACGCGGTACAGCTCGGCCACCGCATGCTCGACCGCGCGCTGGAGCGGCTCGAGACCTCGCTCGACCGGCTGCCGGCGGCGCGCCTGGACGCTTATCTCGCCGACAACCGCTATCCGCGACTGGAGGCGCTGCTCGCCGACATCGCGCTGGGCAACCGCATGCCGGCGCAGGTCGCGCGGGTGCTGGCGGCGCGCAAGCCGGCGCCCGGCGAGGCGGCCGACGCGCAGCGGGCCCGCGAGGAGATCAGCAGCGGCCACGTGCCAGGCGACCGCATCCTCATCACGGGCCACGAGCGCGGCGTCATCACCTTCGCCAACTGCTGCCTGCCGATCCCGGGCGACGAAATCATGGGCTACCACACCACCGGCAAGGGCATCGTCGTCCATCGCCTGGATTGCCCCAACGTCGCCGATTACCGCAAGTCGCCCGAGCGCTGGGTCGCGATCGGCTGGGACCGCGAGGTGTCCGGCGATTTCCACAGCGCGCTGTCGGTGGAAGTGGAGAACCGGCCCGGCGTGCTGGCGCAGGTCGCGGCGGCCATCGCCCAGGCGGAATCGAACATCGACGGGGTGGAGTACCTCGAGCGGGACAGCAACGTCGCCTCGATCCGCTTCGCCATCGAGGTGCGCGACCGCAAGCACATCGCCGAAGTGATCCGGCGCGTGCGCCGCCTGGCCGTGGTCCACGGCGTGCAACGGCTGTAAGATCGCGGCATGCCCAGACAAGCCATCCACAGCGACCAGGCCCCCACCGCCATCGGTCCGTACTCCCAGGCCACGCGCGCGGGCGATACCGTCTATTTCTCCGGCCAGGTCCCGCTGGATCCGGCGACCGGCGAGCTCGTCGGCGGCGACATCGCCGCGCAGGCGCGCCGCGCCTTCGACAACCTCGCCGCGGTCTGCGCGGCCGCGGGCGGCACATTCGACGACATCGTCCGGGTCGGCCTGTACCTCACCGACCTCGGCCAGTTCGCGCAGGTGAACGCGGTGATGGCGGAATACTTCCAGGCGCCGTACCCCGCCCGGTCGACGATCGGCGTGTCCGCGCTGCCCAGGGGCGCTGCGTTCGAGGTCGACGCGGTGATGGTCCTGCGCTGATCGCGGTAGTGGCGCGCGCCGGCCGACAGCGGGCTGCCGTGCCATCCCTCGCGGCCGCGGGCGCCACGCCCGTGGCGTCGCTGCCGGGCGTCGGCCCGCGCATGGCGGAAAAACTCGCGGCCCGCGGCCTGCTCGACCTGCAGGACCTGTGGCTGCTCCTGCCGCGCCAGTACGAGGACCGCACCCGCCTCAGCGCGATCCGCGCGCTCCAGCCCGGTATTCCCGCGCAGGTCGAAGGCACCGTCGCGGCGGTGGAGCGCGGCTTCCGTTACCGGCCATCGCTGCGCGTCGCGATCGTCGACGACTCGCGCGCGACGCTGGTGCTGCGCTTCTTCCATTTCCGTGGCGCGCAGGCCGCGCAGTTCGCGCCCGGCACGCGCATCCGCTGCTACGGCAGCGTGCGCCCCGGCCAGCATGGGCTGGAAATGGTGCATCCGAGCTATCGCCTGTTCCCGAACGACGGCGATACGGTCGACGGGAGTACCGGTGCCGCCGAGGCGCTCGACGAACAGCTGTCGCCGGTCTATCCGGCGATAGAAGGCGTGGGCCCCGCGATGGTGCGCCGCCTGGTCGGGCTGGCGCTGGACAAGTTGCCCGGCGACGCCGAACTGGAATTGCTCCCGGCCGCCGCGCTGGCGGGCTCTGGCCTGCCTTCGCTGCGCAGCGCGTTGCTGGCGGTGCACCGGCCGGCGCGCGATGCCGACATCGCCGCGCTGCTCGAAGGCCGCGCACCAGCGCAGCGCCGGCTTGCGCTGGAGGAAATGCTCGCCCACCACCTCAGCCTGCGCCGGCAACGCATCGCGCTGCAGCGCCACGCGGCGCCCGCGCTGGCGGGCGAGGCGCCGCTTGCGGATCGCCTGCGTGCGTCGCTGCCATTCGCGCTGACCGGCGCGCAGGCGCGCGTGTTCGAGCAAGTCCGCACCGATCTCGCGCGGCCCATGCCGATGCTGCGCCTGGTGCAGGGCGACGTCGGCAGCGGCAAGACCGTGGTCGCCGCGCTCGCCGCGCTGGTCGCGATCGGGCATGGCCGCCAGGCGGCGTTGATGGCGCCGACCGAGCTGCTCGCCGAGCAGCATCTCGCCAACCTGCGCCAGTGGCTCGAGCCGCTCGGCGTGCGCGTCAGCTGGCTCGCCGGCAAGGTCGCCGGCAAGGCACGCACGCTGGCGCTCGCGGAGATCGCCGACGGCAGCGCGCAGCTCGTCGTCGGCACGCATGCGCTGATGCAGGAGGGCGTCGCGTTCCGCGACCTCGCGCTGGCCATCGTCGACGAGCAGCACCGCTTCGGCGTGCACCAGCGCCTCGCGCTGCGCGACAAGGGCGCGGCCGGCGAAGGCGTCCCGCACCAGCTCGTGATGACCGCCACGCCCATCCCGCGCACGCTGGCGATGGCCGCCTATGCCGACCTCGACGTGTCGGCGATCGACGAACTGCCGCCCGGCCGCACGCCGGTGCAGACGGTCGCGCTGGCGGCCGATCGCCGCCCCGACCTCGTCGAGCGCATCCGCGCGGCGTGCGCCGAAGGGCGCCAGGCGTACTGGGTCTGCACGCTGATCGAGGAGTCCGATGAACTCGAGGCCCAGGCCGCGCAGTCCACGCACGAGGCGCTGTCGAAGGCGTTGCCGGGCTTGCGCGTGGGCCTGGTGCATGGGCGCATGGCCGCGCGCGACAAGCAGGCGACGATGCGCGCCTTCAAGGATGGCGCCATCCAGTTGCTGGTGGCCACCACGGTGATCGAGGTTGGCGTGGACGTGCCGAATGCGTCGCTGATGATCGTCGAGAACGCAGAGCGCCTCGGCCTCGCCCAGTTGCACCAGCTGCGCGGGCGGGTGGGGCGCGGCAGCGCCGCGTCGAGCTGCGTGCTGCTGTATCGCGCGCCGCTGTCGGCCCTGGCGAAGCAGCGCCTGGAAACCATGCGCGCCACGAACGATGGCTTCGAGATCGCGGAAAAGGACCTGGCGCTGCGCGGCCCCGGCGAGTTGCTCGGCACCCGCCAGACCGGCCTCGCCGCATTCCGGCTCGCCGACCTCGCGCGCGACGCCGACCTGCTGCCGCAGGTCCATGCGCTGGGCGACCGCCTGCTCGCCGAGGATCCCGCCGTCGCCGACCGCATCGTTGCGCGCTGGGTCGGCGGCGCCGCCCGCTACGCCGCCGCCTGAAATGGGGCCAGCGCCGTTTTCCGTCCCGAACGGGTGTACCTTTGCTTGCCCGCCGCAACGGCGCGCATGAAAGCCTCTTCCTGATGGACCGCATCCCGCTGCTGATCGACACGGACCCGGGCGTCGACGACGCGCTCGCCCTGCTCATGGCCTTCGCCGACACGCGCCACGACGTCGTCGGCCTGACCATCGCCGCCGGCAACGTCGGCCTCGCGCACACCGTCGCCAACGCGCTGAAGCTTTGCGAGGTCGTCGGCCGCAACGACGTGCCGGTGTTCCCCGGCTGCGCCGAGCCCCTGCTGCATGCCGCGGAAGATGCGTCGTACGTGCATGGCCGCGACGGCTTCGGCGACACCGGCTACGCGCCGGCCGCGCGCGCGGCGGAGGGCGAACACGCGGCGCTGGCGATCCTGCGCCTCTCGCACGAGCACGCCGGCAAGCTGTTGCTGGTCGCGCTCGGGCCGCTGACCAACGTGGCGCTGGCGCTCAAGCTCGATCCGACGCTGCCGCAACGCATCGCGCGCTGCGTGGTGATGGGCGGCGCGGTCACCGGGCACGGCAACGTGACCCCGAGCGCCGAGTTCAACGCCTGGTTCGACCCGGAGGCGGCCGACATCGTGTTCTCCGCGTTCCCGCGGATCGAACTGGCCGACTGGGAAGCGGTGGTCCGGCACGGCCTGGACCAGGCGCAGGCGGCCGGCTGGATGCGCGACGCGGGCACGCCGCGTGCCGCGTTCTACGAAGCGATCTCGCGCCACACCCGCGAATGGTCGCAGGACCGTCGCGGCGACCACTGGCATTGCGCCGATGCCCTGGCGATGGCCCTGGCCCTGGCGCCGGAGGGCGCCGCGCCGCTGCTGGAGCGCCCGCTGGCCATGGAGCTGGCCTACGGCCTGTGCCGGGGCGCGACGATCGTGGACTGGGACCGGCGCCAGCCAGGCCGGCGGGACAACGCCGCCATCCTGATGGACTACGACCAGGCCCGGTTCGAAGCCCTGGTCCGCGGGGCGCTGGCAGCCGCCTGAACGACGCGCCGGATGGCTTGCGCCGGACGGGGCGAGGCGGCTAAAATACGCAGCTTACTCCGCTGAACGTGCCGATTTGCCATGAAGGCCGACATCCATCCCCAGTACCGCGAAGTCGTCTTCCAGGACGTCACTTCCGACTTCAAGTTCCTCACCCGCTCGACCATGGCCTCCAAGGAGACCGTGAAGTGGGAGGACGGCAACGAGTACCCGCTGATCAAGGTCGACATCTCGTCGGCGACGCACGGATCGTCGGTCGCGAGCGTTGCCGGAAAAAACCGCTTTCCGGCGAACCCGTGCGCCGAGACCGGTTCGGGCGCAACGAGACTTGAAGCTGCGGCCAGCACTGCCAGCAATGGTACTTTGATTGTCATCGACAGAGCGGAACGCCCCGTCGAGAGAGCAGATTGCGGGCGAGCAGGCGGCGAACTCGACGGTTCGCTCCACCTCGCGCAGGACAATGATGCAAATGATGCTGACAATGAAGTCATCGCAGAAC
>CAMLSB010000091.1 GCA_946482565.1 uncultured Lysobacteraceae bacterium
TGCGGTCGCGCCCTTCCTCGTCGTCGGCATGCAGGCCCTTCCTGCGCTCGACGAACCAGGACAGCAGGCCGCCGAGGAAGATCGGCACCATCAGTTCCAGCGGCAGGTAGATGCCGATCGCCGCAGCCAGCACCGGCACGCGGAAACGCGAGCCGCGGGACTTCAGCCATTCGTCGAACGCGATGACCAGCGCGCCGATGCCGGCGCCGATCGCGATCATGCCCCAGGGCAGCTTGCCGCCGAACATGCCGTTGGCGACGGACGCCATCAGCGTCGCCTGCGGCGCCGCCAGTGAATTCGGATGCGCCGCGGTCGGCGGGCCGATGCCATAGGCCTGCGACAGCAGGTTCAGCACCGGCGCCATGATCAGCGCGCACGAGAACGCGCCGATCGCGAGCATCAGCTGCTGCTTCCACGGCGTGGCGCCGACGAGGTAGCCGGCCTTGAGGTCCTGCAGGTTGTCGCCGCCGACCGCCGCCGCGCAACACACGACCGCGCCGATCATGATTGCGGCGACGGCGCCGATCGGCGATTCGCGGCCGAGCAGCAGCACCAGCACGACCGACGCGAACAGGATCGTCGCGATGGTGATGCCGGACACCGGGTTGTTCGACGACCCGACCAGGCCCGCGAGATACGCGGACACCGACACGAACAGGAAGCCGGTGACGATCATGATGATCGTCATCAGGATGCCGATCGCCCACGGGTTGCCCACGGACGAATCGGCGGAGACGATCGCGTGGTAGAGCAGCGCCAGCGGCACCACGAACACCAGCAGCGCGATCAGCATCCACTTCATCGGCAGGTCGCGCTCGGTCTCGGCGATGACCTTGCCGGTACCCTTGCGCGCGGCCTCGAAGCCGCTGCGGATGCCGGAGACCAGCGACTTGCGCAGCGAGAACAGCGTCCAGATGCCGCCGACCAGCATCGTGCCGACGCCGAGGTAGCGGATCTTCGCCGACCAGATCGCGCCGGCCGCATCCGCCGCGGACGCGCCGGCGATGGACGCCGCGAGCGCGGGATCCTGGCCGAGGAAGAACGCGTGGTAGATCGGGATCGCGATGTTGAACGAGAGGATGCTGCCCGACACGACCACGATGCCGACGTTCAGCCCGACGATGTAACCCACGCCCAGCAGCGCCGGCGACAGGCCGGTGCCCATGTAGCCGAGGTACTTGCCGAGGAAGCCGGCGCCGATCGCGTTGTCCGGGATCATGCGCAGGCCGCTGGCGGCGGCGAGCTTGACCACCGCGCCGATCACGCCGGACAGCGCGAGGATCTTCAGGCCCGGGCCGGGGTTCTCGCCGGCCTTGAGCACTTCGGCCGCGGCCTTGCCTTCGGGGAACGGCAACGGGTTCTCGACGATCATCGTGCGTCGCAGCGGCACCGAGAACAGCACGCCGAGCAGGCCGCCGAGGCCGGCGATCGCCAGCACCCAGGAATAGCGGAAGTCCTGCCAGTAGCCGAGGATGATCAGCGCCGGGATCGTGAAGATCACGCCCGCCGCGATCGACGAACCGGCCGATGCGCCGGTCTGCACGATGTTGTTCTCGAGGATCGTGCCGCCGCCGAGCAGCCGCAGCACGCCCATCGAGACGACCGCCGCCGGGATCGCGGTGGCGATGGTGAGGCCGGCGAACAGGCCGAGGTAGGCGTTCGCGGCGGCGAGGATCACCGCCAGCACCATCGACAGCACGATCGCGCGGAACGTGAGCTGCGGGACGGGCACGCCGGCAATGGCGTTCGGGTTCGACTCTGGCGTGCTCATCCTGGGCGGCTCCCTGCGTGGACGCCCCGGCCGGCGGCCGGGAACCGGTCGATGATGGCATCCGCGCACCGCGCGCGCAAAACCCGGGCGGGGCGCCGGTTCCGCGCCGCTATACTCGGCCGTCGCCAGCCCCGCCGTCGCCAGCCCGGAACCGCCCTTGTCCGTCGCGAGCCTTCCAGACATCCCCGCGAGCGAGGATTTCCTCGGCCACCCCAAGGGCGTGTTCGTCTGCTTCTTCACCGAGATGTGGGAGCGCTTCTCCTTCTACGGGATGAAGGCGCTGCTGCTGCTGTACCTCCTGAAGCACCACCGTTTCAGCGACGACATGGGCTACGACCTGATCGGCGCCTACGGCGGGCTGGTGTACGCGGTACCGGTCATCGGCGGCATGGTCGCCGATCGCTGGCTGGGCATGCGCAAGGCGGTCGTGCTCGGCGGCGTGCTGTTGTGCCTGGGGCATTTCGGCATGGCGTTCGAGGGCGCAGACGCGCGGGTCGTGGACGGCGTGGTGGTGCGCGACGCCGGCGCGCTGCAGGTGTTCTACCTCTCGCTCGCGCTGATCATCATGGGCGTCGGTTTCCTGAAGCCCAACATCTCGACCATCGTCGGCAAGCTCTATGCGGACGACGACCCGCGCCGCGATTCCGGCTTCACCCTGTTCTACGCGGGCATCAACGTCGGCGGCCTGTTCGCCGGCCTGATCTGCGCGTTCCTCGGCGAGACCTACGGCTGGAAATACGGTTTCGGCGCGGCCGGCGTCGGCATGGTCGCCGGGCTGGCGATGTTCCTGTGGGGCCAGAAGTACCTGCACGGGCACGCCGAACCACGCGCGCCCGAGCTGCTGCGCGAGCGCGTGGCGCTGCTGCCGCGCGAGTGGTGGATCTACCTGCTGTCCTTCGCCGGCGTGGCGGTGGTGTGGCAGCTGATCCAGCGCACGTGGACCGTCGCCGGCGCGATGCACGTGGTGCTGGCGGGCTTCCTCGCCTGGTTCGCGTGGTTCCTGCTGCGGCACTGCAATCGCGTGCAACGCCAGCAGATGCTGTCGCTGGCGCTGATGCTCGTCGGCGTGCTGGTGTTCTTCACGCTGTACGAGCAGACCTACGGCTCGTGGCTGACCTTCACCGACCGGCTGATGACCAAGGACATGTTCCCGTCGCTGGTGAACGATGCGTCGGGGACGCTGCCGTGGTCGCTGTACATGATGGCGGCCACGCCGATCCTGATCGTCGCGGCGCTGCGCGCGAGCGACCGCGGCGCGCGCGGCACCGCCCGCACACTGGTCGGCGTGATGTCGCTGGCGATGGCAGTGGCCTGCTTCCGCGACGTGGTGCTGGTGCCGCAGACCGCGGGCTCGCTGACCTTCCTCGGCTCGTTCTTCATCGTGTTGCTTTCGCCGCTGTTCGCGTGGCTGTGGCCGTGGCTCGACCGGCGCGGCTGGAATCCGTCGAAGCCGATGAAGAGCGCCATCGGCCTGGCATTCGCCGCGCTGTCGTTCCTGCCGCTGCTGGCCGCGGCGAAGGTCGCGGGCACCGGCGCGATGGCGAGCGTGTGGTGGCTGGTGCTGGCCTACCTGATCCTCGAGATCGGCGAGATGTGCCTGTCGCCGATCGGGCTGTCGGCGGTGACGCAGCTGTCGGTCGCGCGCGTCGTCGGGCTGATGATGGGCGGGTTCTGGCTGGCGACGGCGTATTCGGAATTGCTGGCCGCGCAGTTCGGCAAGCTGGCTTCGCTCGATATCCCTGAAGGCGGCGCGATCGACATGGCCTCCGCGGCCGCGAAGTACGGCCACCTGTTCGGGCTGATGGCCTGGATCGGGCTCGGCGCCGCGCTGGTGTTCCTGGTGCTGGCGCCGCTGTTGCGGCGCTGGATGCACGGCGTCAGGTAGCGGCCGCGAGTTCGTCGAGCGTCGCGGCGAGGCCCGCGCGCCAGTCCGGCAGGACGATGCCGAAGTCGCGCTGCAGCGCGCCGCAGTCGAGCACGGAATACGCCGGCCGCGCGGCGGGCGTCGGGTAGTCGGCGGTCGCGATCGCTTCCACGCGCGGCGCGCGCGCGAGCAGGCCGCGCGCTACCGCGCCTTCGAAGATCGCTTCGGCGAAACCGTGCCAGCTCGCCTGCCCCGTCGGCGTCAGGTGCCAGAGGCCGGACGGCGCCGCCGCGTCCACGCGCAGCGCCTCCGCCGTCACGTCGGCCAGCAGCGCTGCCGGCGTCGGCGTGCCCACCTGGTCGGCGACCACGCGCAGCGTGTCACGTTGGGCGCCGGCGCGCAGCATCGTGCGCAGGAAGTTGTGGCTGTGCGCGGCGTACACCCAGGCGGTGCGGAAGACCATGTGCCGCGCGCCCGACGACAGCACCGCGATCTCGCCGGCGAGCTTGCTCGCGCCGTACACGCCCAGCGGCGAGGTGGTGTCGTCCTCGCGGTAGGGCCGCGTGCCCTGCCCGTCGAACACGTAGTCGGTGGAATAGTGGACGAACATCGCCCCACGGCTGGCACAGGTGGCGGCGAGCACGTCGGGCGCTTCCGCGTTGATGCGGAACACGAGCTCGACTTCCTGCTCGGCGCGATCGACGGCGGTGTAGGCGGCTGCGTTCACCACGATGTCGGGCGCGACCCGCCCGAGCAGCGCGGGCAGCGTATCCGGCAGGGAGAAATCCGCGGTTTCGCAGGCCACGCCGTCGAGCGTACCGGACAGCGTCGCCGCGACGAGTTCGCCTTGCGCCGCGAGGCTGCGTCGCAGCTCCGTGCCCAGCTGGCCGTCGGCGCCGAGCAGCAGGATCCGCGGTGCGCCCGTCGGTGACGCGCTCATGCGGCGTACGGCGGCAGGCGTTCCGGCGCGATGTCGGCGAGGAACGGCAGCTTCGCGTCCTTGTCCGACAGCAGCGGCGAGGCCACCGGCCAGTCGATGGCCAGGTCCGCGTCGTTCCAGCGGACGCCTGCGTCGGCGTCGCGATCGTAGGTGTCGGTGCAGACGTAGTTGAACAGCGCCGTGTCGCTCAGGGTCACGAAGCCGTGCGCGAAGCCTTCCGGGATCCAGAAGTGGCGCTTGTTCTCCGCGCTGAGCACCACCGCGGTCCACTGCCCGAACGTCGGCGAGGCGCGGCGCACGTCGACCGCGACGTCCCATACTTCACCCTCGAGCACGCTGACCAGTTTGCCCTGCGGCTTCGGCCACTGGTAATGCAGGCCGCGCAACACGCCGCGCACCGAGCGCGACACGTTGCCCTGCACGAAGTGCGACGGAAGGCCGATCGCGGCGAGCTTGTCGCGGTTGAACGATTCGTAGAAGAAGCCGCGGTCATCCCCGAACACCTGCGGCTCGAGCACGACGCAGCCCGGCAAGCCGGTCTCGACGACCTTCATGCGATGGGTCGCGCCTGGGGCTGGTCGAGCAACGCGAGCAGGTACTGGCCGTAGCCGTTTTTCGCCAGCGGCGCGGCCAGCGCGCGCAGTTGCGCGTCGTCGATCCAGCCGTTGTTCCAGGCGATCTCCTCCGGGCAACACACCCGCAGGCCCTGGCGCTTCTCGATGGTCTGCACGTAGGTCGAGGCCTCCACCAGCGATTCGTGCGTGCCGGTATCCAGCCAGGCGTAGCCGCGGCCCATGCGCTCGAGCTGCAGCTCGCCAAGCCCGAGGTACATGCGGTTGAGATCGGTGATCTCGAGCTCGCCGCGCGGCGACGGCGCCAGCCGCGACGCGAACTCGCTCGCGCGGCCGTCGTAGAAGTAAAGCCCCGTCACCGCATAGTTCGAACGCGGGTTCGCCGGCTTCTCCTCCAGCCCGACCACCTTGCCGGTGGCGTCGAACTCGGCCACGCCGTAGCGCTCCGGATCACGGACGCGGTAACCGAACACGGTCGCGCCGTGCGCCTGCGCGTCGGCGCGGCGCAGCATCTCGGTGAGGCCGTGGCCGTAGAAGATGTTGTCGCCCAGCACCAGGCAGCTCGGCGCGCCGGCAAGGAATTCCCGGCCGATCAGGAAGGCCTGTGCCAGCCCGTCCGGACTCGGCTGCGCGGCGTATTCGATCTTCATGCCCCACTGCGATCCATCGCCGAGCAGCGCCTGGAACAGTGCCTGCTCGTGCGGCGTGTTGATCACGAGCACTTCGCGGATGCCCGCGAGCATCAGCACGCTCAGCGGGTAATACACCATCGGCTTGTCGAACACCGGCAGCAGCTGCTTGCTGATCGCCTGGGTGATCGGGTACAGCCGGGTGCCGGAGCCGCCGGCCAGGACGATGCCCTTGCGCGCGGTCGCGGCGGTGTCGTCGGCGCTCATGCGGCGGTCCCGATGCGCTCGAGGCGGTAGCTACCGTCCAGCACGCGCCCCACCCAATCCTGATGGTCGAGGTACCAGTCGACGGTATCGGCGATGCCCTGCTCGAAGCTGTGCGCCGGCGCCCAACCCAGCTCGCGCTTGAGCCTGGATGCATCGATGGCGTAGCGGCGGTCGTGGCCCGGGCGGTCGGCGACGTAGGTGATCTGGTCGGTGCGAGGCTTGCCGTCGGCGCGAGGCCGGCGCGCATCGAGCAGCGCGCAGATCGTGCGCACGACCTCGATGTTCTGCTTCTCGGCGTCGCCGCCGACGTTGTAGGTTTCACCGACGCGGCCGCGCTCGAGCACGGCGCGGATCGCCGCGCAGTGGTCGCCGACGTACAGCCAGTCGCGCACGTTGCGGCCGTCGCCATACACCGGCAGCGGCTCGCCGGCGAGCGCACGCGCGATCACCAGCGGGATGAGCTTCTCGGGGAACTGGTACGGGCCGTAGTTGTTGCTGCAGTTGGTGGTCAGCACCGGCAGCCCGTAGGTGTGGTGGAACGCACGCACCAGGTGGTCCGAAGCGGCCTTGGACGCCGAATACGGCGAATTGGGCGCGTAGGGCGTGTCTTCGGTGAACTTGCCGGTATCGCCCAGCGAACCGTAGACCTCGTCGGTGGAGACGTGCAGGAACCGGAACGCGTCCTTGTCCGCCCCTTCCAGCGACCGCCAGTAGTCGCGCGTGGCCTCCAGCAGCGCCAGCGTGCCGACCACGTTGGTCTGCACGAAGGCGGCCGGGCCGTCGATCGAGCGGTCCACGTGGCTTTCGGCGGCGAAGTTGACGACCGCCTGCGGCCGGTATTCCGCGAGGAGGCGCGCCGCGAGGGCCCTGTCACCGATGTCGCCATGCACGAATGCGTGGCGTGCGTCGCCTTCGAGCGGCGACAGCGTATCGAGGTTGCCCGCGTAGGTGAGCGCGTCGAGGTTGACCACCCGGACGCCCGAAGCCACGGCTTCGAGCACGAAATTTCCACCGATGAAACCGGCGCCGCCGGTCACGAGCCATGTCGTCATGAAGCGGCTCAGAACGGGATGTCGTCGTCGGCGAAGTCCTCGCCGCCGAAGTCGGCCTTGGCGGCGGCCGGAGCCTCGCGGCGCTGCGCAGGCGCGCTGCGCTGCGGACGCTCGCCGCCACCGCGCGATTCGCCACGGCCACCGCCGGCACCGCCGCCCTCGCCGCCGCCACCGAGCATCTGCATCTCGTCGGCCACGACATCGGTGGTGTAGTGCTTGATGCCGTCCTTCTCGTACGAGCCGTACTCGATGCGGCCCTCGATATAGACCTGGCGACCCTTCTTCAGGTATTCGCCGGCGATCTCGCCGAGCTTGCCGAA
>CAMLSB010000092.1 GCA_946482565.1 uncultured Lysobacteraceae bacterium
GAACATGCGCGCCGGCTGCTCAAGCCCGGTTCGCGGCTGTGCGTGCTGGCCGATCCGGCAAGCGTGGTCGCGGTGCCGGCGCATCGCTGGGCCGCGCTGGCGATGCATTGCGAAGTGCGCGTGCGACTGCTGAGCGATCCGCTCGAACGCGAGCCGCCGGCGGCGCTGTTGCCGTTTGCGGGCATCGCGGCGGCGGGCACGGCGACGGCGGGCGACGCGCATCGCATCGAACTCGACCTCGCCGCGCTCGCGGTGCGCCGGCGCTGGAAGGACGCGTTCGACGGCCCGCTGCAGGCGGCGCTCGCGCAACTGTCCGCGCGCGGCATCCACGCCGACGTGCTGTCGAGCGGGGACGCACCGTGATCGGGGCGCCCGCGGTCGCGGGAAGCGCCCCGGCGCTGGTGCTGCGCGACATCCACCAGCCGCCGCCGCCATCGTGGTGGCCGCCGGCGATCGGCTGGTGGCTGCTCGCCGCGGTCGTCCTGCTCGCGATCGGCGCGTGGGCGTGGCGCGCATGGCGTCGGCGACGCCTGCAGCGCGAACTCGCGCGCGTGTTCGACGCCGGCATCGCCGCGGCCGCGACGCCGGCAGCGCGCATCGCCGCGGCGTCGACGCTGCTGCGCCGTGCCGCGCGCGTTCGCGATCCGGCGGCCGCCACGCTGCAGGGCGACGCCTGGCTCGCGTTCCTCGACGCGGGTGCGCCGGCGCCGCAGTTCGCGGGCGAAGAGGGCGCCTTGCTGCTCGACGGCGGCTTCCGGCCCGAGGTCGACGCCGAGCGCGCCGATGCGCTGGTGGCGCGCGCACGCCTGCGCTTCCTGCAATGGATGGGCGCGCGATGAGCAGCGCCTGGTGGACGACGGGCGCGTGGACGGCGGGCGGGCTGGACGGATTCGCGTGGCCGTGGCTGTTGCTGGTCCTGCCGCTGCCCTGGCTCGTGCGCGCGCTGCTGCCGCCCGCGCGCGCCGCGGGCGCGGCATTGCGCGTGCCGTGGGGCGCGCGGCTCGAAGCGATCGCCGCGGCGCCACGCGGGCCGGCGCGCGCAGGCGGCGTTCCCTGGATCGCATGGCTGGGCTGGGCGCTGCTGTGCATTGCTGCCGCGCGCCCGCAGCAGGTCGGCGCGCCCATCGTGCCGCCGCAGGCCAGCCGCGGCATGATCCTCGCGGTCGACCTGTCCGGCAGCATGGGCGACGAGGACATGGCGCTCGATGGCCGCCTCGTCGACCGGCTCACCGCGGCGAAGTCGGTGATCGCCGATTTCCTCGCCCGCCGCGACGGCGACCGCGTCGGCCTCGTCGCGTTCGGCAGCCGCGCCTACGTGCTGGCACCGATGACCCTGGACCTGGATTCGGTGCGCGCGCAGCTGCGCAACACCGAGGTGGCGCTGGCCGGGCGCGAAACCGCGATCGGCGATGCGATCGGGCTCGCGGTCAAGCGCCTCGCGCGCCAGCCGCGCGGCGAACGGGTGCTGGTGCTGCTTACCGATGGCGTCAACACCACCGGCCTGCTCGACCCGCTCAAGGCCGCCGAACTCGCGCGCGACAACGGCGTGCGCATCCACACCATCGCTTTCGGCGGCAGCGGCGGCGGCATTTCCGTGTTCGGGTTGCCGATCCCGATGCCGGGCGGCGGCGACGACATCGACGAAGCGACGCTGCGACGCATCGCGCAACTCACCGGCGGCCGCGCGTTCCGCGCCAGCGACACGGCGCAGCTTGGAGGCATCTACGCCGAGATCGAACGCATCGAGCCGATCACGCACGCGGCACGCGCGGTACGGCCGCGCATCGAGCGCTACCCATGGCCGCTCGCGGCCGCGCTGCTGTGCGCGCTGCTGCTGTGGATGCGCGGCCGGGAATGGCGACGGGCAACGGCATGATCGACTTCGGCACCCTCGCGGACTTCCGCCTGCTGCGCCCGTGGTGGCTGCTCGCCTTGCCCATGCTCGCCGGGATGGCATGGGCGTGGCGGCGCCGTCGCGGCGCGGGCGCGTGGGAGTCCGTGGTCGATCCGCCGCTGCGCGCTTACCTGCTCGAACCGGTGCCGGGCCGGCGCCGCTGGCTCGCGTGGTGGCCCTGGTTCGCCGCGACGCTTGCGATCTTCGCGCTCGCCGGGCCGTCCTGGCAGGTTTCGCCGCAGCCGCTGTGGGAGACGAGGGCGCCGCTGGTGATCGCTTTCGACCTGTCGCCGTCGATGCTCGCCGACGACCTGCCGCCATCGCGCCTGGCGCGCGCCCGCGCGCGGCTCGCGGCGCTGCTGCGCGAACGACGCGGCGGCGAAGTCGGACTGGTCGTGTACGCCGGCGACGCCTACACCGTCGCACCGCTAACCGAGGATGCGGCCAATGTCGCGGTGTTCCTCGACGCGCTGGAGCCCGGCATCATGCCGGGCGATCCAGCCGCCACCGCGGACGCCGCGCGCGCGATCGATCGCGGGGCGCGCCTGCTGCGGCAGGCGGGCTTCGGCCGCGGCGAGATCCTGCTCGTCTCCGGCAGCGCCACCGATGCATCCGCGGCGACTGCCGCCGCACGGGCTTCGGCTGCCGGCTATCGCGTGTCGGTGCTCGAAGCGATGCCGCCCGCGGCGGCCGCCATGTCGGGCGCCGCTGCCGTCGCGGCGGCGGGGCAGGGACGCAGCGCCGTGCTCTCGCCGGACGATGCGGACCTGCAGGCGCTGGGCGTGCTGGAGGCCGACGCGGGTGCGGGCATGCACGCGGGCGATCGCGAAGGCGGCGCCACGCGGCGCGACGACGGCTACTGGCTGCTGCTGCCGTTGCTCGTGCTCGCGGCGTTCGCGTTCCGGCGCAATGGCGTGGTCGCAGTGCTCGCGCTATGCCTGCTGGTGCCGTGGCATCCGGCCGCGGCCGCGGGCATCGACTGGTGGCAGCGCAGCGACCAGCAGGCGCATCGCCGCCTCGAGCAGGGCGCGGAGGCGTACCGCAAGGGAGACTACGCCGCCGCGGCGAAGGCCTGGCGCGGCGTGCCCGGTGCGGACGCCGCCTACAACCGCGGCAACGCGCTCGCGCGCCAGGGGCAGTACCAGGACGCGATCGCCGCCTACGACGAAGCACTGCGCGAACGCCCGGGCATGGCCGACGCGATCGCCAACCGCAAGGCGGTGCAGGCGGCGATCAAGCGCAAGCCCCCGGACCAGGGGCGCCAGCCGGGTGCTGGCGATCGTGGCGACGGCAAGGGCACGCCGAACGCGCAGCCGGGCGATGAAGCCGCCAGGCAGCAGGACGCCGGTGCGGCGAAGCCGGACGCGGCCAGGCAGGCTGCCGATGCGGCGCAACGGGCCGCGGCGCGCGAAGCCGCGCGGCATGCACGCCCCGGCGACCAGGGCCTGCCGCAGGATGCCCGCATGCAGCAGGACACGCGGGAGACTCCCGCCCAGCACGAACGGCGGCTCGCCAACCAGGCGCGCCTGCAACGCGTCCCCGATGATCCGGGCGGTTTGTTGCGCGCGCGCCTGCAACTGGAATACGAGCGCCGCCAGGCGGAGGGCGAATGAACGCGCGGGCTGCACGGCTGTTCCTCGTCGCCGCATCCGCGCTGCTGCTCGCGGCGATCGCGCCGCGCGCACAGGCGCAGCAGGTGCGCGCCTGGCTGGATCGCGACCACATTGCCCTCGGTGAAACCGCGACCCTCAACATCGAGGTCGCCGGCGCGACGCTGGCCGAGCCGGACTACGCGCCGCTGCTCAACGATTTCACGGTTTCCGGCAACACCAGCAGCCGGAGCATGGAAAGCGACGCGGCGGGAACGCGCGCGCGCACGCTGTACGCGGTCGCGCTGCAGCCGCGGCGCGAAGGCACGATCCCGGTGCCCGCGCTGTCGGTCGGCGCGCGGCGGACCGCGCCGCTGTCGCTGGTGGTCACGGCATCGTCCGCCGCGCCCGCGCAAGCAGGCGACACCGTGTTCATCGAATCCGCCGCGGACGCGCAGTCGCCTTACGTGCAGCAGGCGCTGGGTTACACCGTGCGCTTGTACCTCGGCGTGCCGCTGGTGTCGGGCCAGCTCGAGCAACCGGAGCCGGACGGCGCGACGCTGCGCCAGGTCGGCGACGACGTGCGCTACCAGCGCGAAATCGGCGGACGCAGCTATACAGTCTTCGAGCGCCATTACCTGCTGGTGCCCGAGCGCAGCGGCACGCTCGCGATTCCCCCCGCGCGTTTCGTCGGCCGCGGCATCGGCGGCTTCTTCGACGACATGGCGGGCGATGCGCAGCAGCCGCTGGTCGCGAACGGCGCGGCCAGGACGCTGCAGGTGCGCGCGATCCCCGCGAATGCACCGCAACCCTGGCTTCCGCTGCAGGCGCTGACGTTGCGCTGGGCGCAGGCGACGGCCGATGCGCGCGTCGGCGGCGCCGCGACCGTGGTGCTCGAGGCCGTGGCCGACGGCGCGACCGCGGCGCAATTGCCGGCGCTCGACCTGCCACCGGTTGCCGGCGCGCAGGTGTTCCCGGATCCGCCACGCCGCGACGAAACCTTCGTGGACGGACGGCCACGCGCGACCGTCGTGCGCAGCTTCTCGATCGTGCCTTCGGCTGCGGGCGTGCTGCGCGTCGAGGCGCCGCGCCTGTCCTGGTGGGATGCGAACGCGGGCGTGCGGCGCGTCGCGACGCTGCCGCCGCTGGTGCTGTCGGTGGCGCCGGCGGGCGCTGCCCCTGCGTCCGGTGTTGCAGGCGGTGCCGGCGGGAATGCCGCCGCGCCCGCGCCGGCAGGCGCCGCCACGGGAGACGCGCGCGGCGAAGGCTGGATGCATGTCCCTGGCGTGCAGGGACGGGTACGGCCGTGGGCATTCGCGACGGTCGCGTTCGCGTTGCTGTGGCTGATCACGTTCATGTGGGGCCTGCACCGCCACCCGCGCGCAACCGATGCGAATGCGGCCGCGCCGCGCGCGCGTCGCGTGCGCGATGGCGATGGCGGTGGCGACGGCGGTGGCGACGCCGGCAAGCCGGCGGCGCGAGGCGGCCGCACCGGCATCGTCGCGCTGCGCCAGGCGCTGGACCGGGGCACCCTCGGTGATGTCGCCGACGCGCTGCGCACCATCGCGGAACCGCCGGCGGCGAGCCTCGATGCCTTGCGGGCGTGCCTGGCCGATCCGGCGCAGCAGGCGGCGCTGGATGCCTTGCAACGGGCGCTGTGGGGCGGCGGCGACAGTGCTGCGGCGCGCGCGGCGTTGCGCGCGGCGTTCGCTTCCGGTCCGGATTGGACGCGACCGCCCGACGCGGCGAAACGCGGTCCGCTGCCGCCGCTCTATCCCTGAGGCGCGGCGCTGGCGTCGGCCAGCGGCAGTTCGCAGCGCAACACCAGGCGGTCGCCTGCGATCGCCGCGGCGAGTTCGCCGCCGTGCGCGCGCGCGATCCGTTGCGCGAGCATCAGGCGCAGGCCCAGGCCCTCGTCGAAGGGCTCCGCCTCGCGCTGCTCGAACAGCGCGGGCAGCGCGTCTTCCGCGGGCGCGGCGCCGGGCAACACGGCTTCGATCGTCGCGCGGCCATCGTTGCTGCGCAGGGACAACGCGGGCGGGCCACCGCGGGCCACCGCGAAGTCGAGCAGCGTGCGCAGCAATTGGGTCAGGCGGCGCGAGTCCCCGACGACGACGGCGATGGCGCCGTCGTCGGCGACCGGCGTGCCGGCGAGGCCGGCTCCGGTCAGCGCGTAATCGAGCAACAAGGCGATTTCGCAGGGCTCCGGCGCGCCCAGCAGCCGGCCCTGGCCTGCGCGCGCCCAATCTTCGAGTTCGTCGAGCATGCGCGCCATGCGGCGCGACTGGCGTTCCAGCAATTGCAGCAGTTCCAGCCGGCGCGCGGGATCGAGGTCGTCGCGCTGCAGCAGGTAGCTCGCCGTCTGCAACGGCGAGAGCGGGCCGCGCAGGTCGTGCGCGAGTCGGTCCAGCCATGGCACGGGCGTGCCGCTCGCTGGCGCGCTGCCGGCGCGCTCGTCGCTCACGCGTCCACCGTGCCGCGGCGTTGTTCGATCTCGCGGCAGATCGCGTGGATCGCGGCGAGTTCGGGCGGCTTGACCAGGTGCCGGTCGAAGCCGGCCTCGCGCGTCCGGCGGCGATCCTCCGGCTGGCCCCAGCCGGTCACCGCCACCAGCAGCACGTCGCGGCCGCCGGGCGCCGCGCGCAAGGCGGCGGCGACGTCGTAGCCGCTGCGGCCGGGCATGCCGACATCCAGGAACACGGCATCGGCGGGAAAGGCCGCGAACGCCTCCTCGAATTGCGCGGGATCGTAGATCGTGCGGACCTGGAAGCCGAGCAGGTCGAGCATCATCGACAGCGTGTCGGCCGCATCGCGGTTGTCGTCGAGCACCAGGGCGCGGCGACCGTGGACGCCACCCGTCGCCGGCGTGGCCGGCGCTGCGGTGGGCGCGGGCACGACCGGCACGATGCCCGCTGGCGCGCGCGGCAGGCGCACGACGAATTCGCTGCCTTCGCCTGGCCCGGCACTGCGCGCTTCCACCGAGCCGCCATGCATGCCGACCAGCTGCCGCACCAGGGTCAGGCCGATGCCGAGGCCGCCCCCCGCGCGGTCGGCGCCGGCGTCCACCTGCACGAACATCTCGAAGATGCGGCGCGCCTCTTCCTCGCCCAGGCCGATGCCATGGTCGCGGACAACGATCTCGATCGTCGCGTCGTCGGCGCGTGCGGCGATCGCAATCGGGCTGCCCTGGTCGGAATACTTCGCCGCGTTGTTCAGCAGGTTGGCGAACACCTGCGACAGGCGCGCGGCGTCGCCGTCAACCACCAGCGTGTCGTCCGGGAGGTCGATGCGCAGCTCGTGGCGTCCGTGGCGCAGCAACGGATGCGTGGTCTCGATGGCCGAATCCAGCACCTCGCGCACCGTCGTCGGCATGCGCCGCAGCTCGAGCTTGCCCTGGGTGATGCGCGCGACGTCGAGCAGGTCGTCGATGATGCGCACCAGCAGCGCGAGCTGGCGCTCCATCAGCCCCTGCAGCGGGTCGGCGGCTGCCGACGCGTCGGACAGGCGCCGCACGTTGACCGCGTTGAGCAGCGGCGCGAGGGGGTTGCGCAGCTCGTGGGCGAGGGTGGCGAGGAATTCGTCCTTGCGCCGGTCGGTTTCGCGCAGGCGCTCGACCAGGCCCGCGAGCTCCGCGTTGGCGCTGCGCAACGATGCGTTGAGCAAGCCGAGCTCGCGTGCCTTCTCCACCTCGAGCGCGGCATTGGCGTCGCGCAGCTCGCGCCGCTTGCGGAACAGCTCCGCGAGCACCACCACCTTGCTGCGCAGGATCTCCGGGATCACCGGCACCATCACGTAGTCGACCGCGCCGAGCTCGTAGCCGCGCAGGCGGTCCATGTCGGTGACGTTGACCGCGGTGACGAAGATGATCGGCGTCTTCTCGA
>CAMLSB010000093.1 GCA_946482565.1 uncultured Lysobacteraceae bacterium
GGCGATTCGCTCGCGCTCGTGTGCAACGGCAAGGCCGGTCTGGCCGGCGCGCTGCCGAGCCTGCCGAACAACTGCCTGCTCGCGACGCTGGGCAAGGGACTCGACGACGACGGCAGCGGCAGCCATCGCGCCACCGCGAGCGCTGCGTTCGCGCGCAACGGCGGCAAGGTCGGCATCGCCGCCGGCACCGGTCGCGACACCCTGCCTGCTTGGCTGCTGCCCGGCGCGCCGCGCACCCAGGTCGACGTGAACGACCTGACGGTCTTCGCGCAGAAGAACCTGCGCAGCCAAGGCTATGTGTCGATCGCGGGCACCGTCGCCAAGGCACGGCTGGTGCCGGCGTCCGAAGCCTCGCCGGAACTGGCCGACCGCTGGAGCAGCAAGTCGGTCACGCTGGGCGGCGGCTACGGCGCCTTCGGCGCGAGCATCGTCGGCCACGTGCTGGACACGCCCGGCCAGTCCGCTTTCGGCGGCCTGGGACTGGGCCTGACCTGGCGCACGCCGTGGAGCGGCCAGCTCACGGTCGGCGCCGACAACGTCGTGACCCGCGGCAAGAATCCGTTCTCGACCAGCAACGGCGAAACGGACAATGGCGCCGTGCCGTACGTGAAGTACGAGCAGGATCTCTAGCGTCCGGTTGTTCCCGGCGGCGCCATCCCAGGTTTCCTAGCGCGCCGCCATGCCGCGCAGCGCGTCCAGCTTCGCCTGGAACCGCTGGCGATCCGCGTCTTCCGTGCTCAGCTTGACCGCGGCATCCAGTTCCTCGGCAGCCTGCGAGAGCTTGCCGAGATGGGTGTAGGCGCGCGCCAGGCCGAAGTGGAAAAGCCGCTCGCGCTTGTCGAGCGCGATCGCCCGGCGGTAGTAGCGCGCCGCGGCGTCGTAGTCACCCGCCTCCGCGTTCCGCTCGGCCACCGAGTACTGGTAGAACGGGTCGCGGCGCAACACGTGTTCCGCGCGCTCCTTCCAGTAGGTTGCCCGGGCGGCGTCGCCCCGGTCCGCGTAAAGCGCGACCAGGTTGTTCAGCACGCTCATCAGGCGCGGGTTACGGCTCGCGGCATGCAGGAAGCGGGCTTCCGCGGCCGGGTCGTCGCCCATGCGCTGGCTGAGCACGCCGGCGTTGTTCCAGAGCACCGCCTCTTCGGGATCGAGCTCGAGCGCCTTGCCCAGCCAGGCCTCCGCCTGGGTCAGGTGTCCCCGGGCCAGCAGTTCCATCGCGCGGTTGCCGTAGAAGGAGGCCAGCAGCCGGTCGTCCGCGACCGTGAAACCGTGGACGATGTAATCCTGCGAATACAGCCCGCTGGACGCGATGTCCAGCACGAAGTCCCGGCCATCCTTGACCTGCAGGTTGCGGTCCTTGAGCGTGACCACCGCATTGGCGTGCAGGCTCTGCATCACCACGTCGCCCACGAGGTTCCAGGCCAGCACCCGATCGATCTGCTGGCCCTGTGCCTTCAAGCCCGCTTCCCTCGCCAGGGCGACGGCCATCAGGGTGAACGACAGGCAGTTGACCTCGCGGGTCCGGTAAGCCTCGGCGACCGTGTTGGTGGCGTCGGCCTTGTATTGCAGGTTCAGCCCGTCCTTGCCGAGCATGAATGCGACCATGCGCCGGAGTTTCAGCTCCGGCACGTTGCTCGTAGCGACGACCCTGGCCTGGAAGGCTTCCCGCAGTTCGGCGGGAATCGCCATCACCTGGTCGGGCGCGGGTGGCGGCAGGTCCGCGGCGGCCTGCATGGGCGCCGGAGCGGCCTGCAGCGCCAGGCCGGCTGCCAGCAGTGCGTTGAAGAGGAACATGCCATCTCCGGCGGACCCGTCCGATGCCCGTTGTATACACCCAACCCGGGGGCGGCACTATCCCTGCATCGACGGCGGCGCCGGGACTTCGACCCCGCCTTCGCGGAGCGCCCTGACCAGCGGCTCCAGGTGCCGGGCATAGGGTGCCCATTTCGGGACCTCGCGGCGAACGACCCGCTCGCGCACCTGCACGGAACTCGCGGTGGAGACCACGCGCTTGCTGCTCCGGGGATCACTCATCGCCGGGACGTAATCGATGCCGCAGTGGGCCGCCACCACGCGCATGCTTGCTTCCGGATCACTGGTGAGCGCCGCGTAGGACACATCCAGGATGCGTCCCGGGAACGCGGCGTGCCAGTGCGCCATGAGCCGGCGGTACTGCAGGAAGTAGTCGGCGAGCTCGCGCTGGTCGTATGAATATTCGTTGATCCCGGAGAACAGTTCGCGCAGGTTCGAGAAGCAGGTTTCCACCGGGTCGCGCACCAGGTGCAGGATCTTCGCCTGCGGGAGCGCGCGGCAGATGAAGCCGGCATTGAGGAAGTTGGCGGGCTGCTTGTCGGTGAAGTAACGTTCGTCGCCGAGGCGCCATGCCAGGCCTTCCATGTAGCGGCGCCCGACCTCCGCGAAATCCGCGGTTGCCGCCCGCTGGACGAGGATCCCGTCGAGCGTGCCCTTGCAGTAGTGGTCGGTGGCATGGCGCATGGCCGCAGTGAAATCATTCAACTCGCCGACGCCGCGCACCTGCGGGCTCGCATCCAGCATTTGTTCGAGCAGCGTGGTTCCGGAGCGATGCATGCCGACGATGAAGACCGGGACGCGGCCGCCCGCGCCGGACGCATCGGGTGCCGCCCCGCCCGGGGTCTTCCACGACACGAGCCCGTCGAACAACACGCGGGTCGTTCGCGGGTCGTAGCGCGACGACCCGCGGCGCGCGCGGCACATCAGTTCCAGCGCCTGCCACGCCCCTTCGTGGTCGCCGAGGTCGTCCAGCTCCTTGTGCAGCGCGCGCGCCGCCATCGCCGCATCGGCTGGCCGCAGGCCCGGCGTCCGCAGCAGCGAACGCAGCTGCACCACGTGGTTCGCGGCGGGCGTCTGCGTGCGGAGGCGCGACAACATCCACCAGCCATTCGCGATGCCCGGATGGCGCCGCAATACGCGCTCCATCGCTTCCGCCGCCTCGTCGACGCGGCCGTGGTGCGCCAGCAACTGGCCAAGCACCAGGTGCGCCAGCGGATCCCCAGGCGCAACCCGCACCGCAGCTTGCGCGCATCGCAGGGCGATGTCGGAATCGTTGAGGATGCTGGCCTGGCTCGCCGCCTCCACCAGCACGGCGGCGGGCACGCCGGGATGCGCCAGCAGGCGCTCGATGCACCCGTGCAGGGCTTGGGTCTCGTTGAATGTCCGCAGGCGCCGCACCAGGTCCAGCATCGCCCCGGGCTCCGCGGGCAGGGCCTCCCCGGCGGCGCGCATTGCCCATTCGTTCGCGGCGCGATGATGCCCGGCGAAGGATTCGATGTAGGAGACCTGCAGCATTGCACCCGCATGGCCGGGAGCCAGCGCCAGGACCCTCGCATATCCGGCGCGCGCGGCCGCCCAGTCCCCGGCCTCCGCGTCGCGTTCGGCCTGGGCGAATGCGCGCTCGACGCTCGTGTCTGCCATGCGCGAACTTTACACGCTACGAAAAAAAACCGGCCCCTTTCGGGGCCGGTTCGTGTCGCTACCGTGGAACTTGCGGGACTCAGTAGTCGTAGGACACCGAGAACTGCACGTAACGCGGCGTGGTGTAGCTGATCGGCATCTTGTAGGTGTTGCTGACCACGTACGGGTTGTCTTCCATGTTCTGGTCGTACGACGTCGCCTTGAGCTCGTTGAACGCATTGAACACGTTCACGCCGATCGCCAGCTTGTGGTCGAACATCGCCGGCTTGTACGTCACACCCAGGTCGTAGCGGTGGGTCCAGGGCGCGGTTTCCTTGCCCGGGGTCCACGGCTGGCCGAAGCAGGTGTGGTAGCTGCCACCGTAGTTGATCGGATCCGCATCGGCCGAGTTGTGGTCGATGCTGCCATCCGGATCGTAGTAGCCGAAGCACATGGTCGGCGAACCGGACTGGATCCGCACGTTCGCACTGACCATCCACTCCGGGGTGATCGCGTACGAGCCATGCGCCTTCAGCTGGTGGCGACGGTCGTTCGGCAGGTAACCATTGGCGTACGCCATGATCTGCCAGGCATCCCAGTTCTGGCTGGTCGCCACGCCGTTGTCATGCGAGTTGGAGCCCTGGCCGGTATCCGAGTTCGCCGGACCTTCCGAGTTGCCGCGCGACTTGCTGTAGGTGTAGTCGATGCGGGCGCCCCACTTGCCGTCCCACTTGCGCTCCAGGAACAGGTCGAGCGCCTCGTAGCTGCGCTTCAGGTCCGGGAAGCCGAGGTCCTTGGAAGCGACCTTGACGTTCAGGTACGAGCCGTCGATGTTGTTGTAGTTCGAATCGACTTCCTGGAACGCGTAGGTGTTGCTGCCACCCGGGTTGAACATGTAGCAGTACGACGAAGCGTACAGCTTGCCGTCCGGGGTCTTGCCGATGAACTGCGCGCGCGGCGAGGAGTAATCGTAGATCTCCATGCCCGCCTCGGGCAGCAGCGTGTACGGATCGCAGAAGTCGTCGATCGCCGACTTCAGCTCACGCTTGGTGAACTTCGCGCCCATCGTCCAGTTCTCGGTGAGCGCGTGCTCGAAGCCGAGCGCGTACTCGTCCTGGTACTGCGACTTGATGTCGGACGGCACGTAGGTGAGCGGATCCTTCGGCACGCCGATTTCGCCGTTGGACGTCACCGGGCCGGCCGGGGCCGTCGGGTCGCTGATCTTGTGGATCGGGGTCAGGCCGGTCGGCACGCCATTGGCGTCGATGCCGGTATAGGTGAAGTACTCGTACGTGAAGGTCGAAGCACCCACGCCACGAATGGCCACCGCGTTCGGCATGTTCAGGAAGTAACGACCCGCGTTACCGAACACCTTGAACGAGGAATCGCCGTTCACGTCCCAGGCGAAGCCGACGCGCGGCTGCCACTGCGTGCCGCTGTCCACGAACTTCTGGCCGGTGTCGCTGAAGTTCTGGTAGGTATCGGCGCGCACGCCCAGCGACAGCAGGAAGTTGTCGGTGACCTGCCACTTGTCTTCCAGGTAGTAGGCGTTCTGCTTGTTGTGCATGCTGGTCGTATCGAAATACCTCAGCTTGCGCACCGCATAACCGCAGTTCGACGAACGGCCACCCGAAAGGTCGTGGAGCGGCGCGCCGTTGCACGCGCCGGGGACCGTACCGGTCGGACCGACATCCAGCGCCGTCGACAGGTTGCCCTGTTCGGAGGACGCCTTGACGTAACCCCAGTAATCCGCGATCTGGCTGGTACCTTCGCCCACGCCTTCCAGCTTGGTGTTGTCCACGCCAAGGGTGAAGGTGTGGTCGCCGAACAGCCACTCGAGCTCGACGCGCAGGCCATCCGTGTAGTCGCTGGTGTTGCTTGCGGCGCGGTAGGTCGACTGGGCGTTACGGATGTAGGTGCCGTTGCTGTAGTACTGCGGATTCTGGACGGTGTAGCCGGCGATGAGCGGCAGGCCCGTCAGGTACGGACTGGTGTTGTAACGGTTGCGCGAATGACCATAGGTCGCGCTCAGCGTCAGGTTGTCGGTCAGGTAACCGGTGTACTTCAGGATCGCGAACTCGGTGTTCGAATTCGTGCCCGTCGCCGGCTGCTTGTAGTCGCCGTAGGAATACGAATCCCAGTCCCAGGGACCATAGGTCTTGCCGGTCTGCTCGTACTGCTCGCTGACATAGGTCGCTTCGAGCAGGTTGTTGTCGTTGATGTTCCAGTTCAGCTTGGCGTAGACCTTCGGGTCATCCGACTCGTACTTGCTGCCGGTCACGCTGTTGATGCCACCCGGCGAATTGCTGTGGCCCTTCGCGTTCTCGGCGGACAGGAAGAAGAACAGCTTGTCCTTGAGGAGCGGGCCGCCGACGTAGGCGGAGTACACGGTCTCCCACGACAGGCGATCGCGGCCGCTGTCGTACGCGGTGCCCGGGAGGATGTGGTTGCCGTAGTCGTAGCCGGCCGGCAGGTCCAGGTCCGGATAGGACCGGTCCGGACGCTCTTCCTTCAGGCCCTTGGGCGTGTACACGATCTGGCCGCCGAACTGCCAGTCGTTGGTACCGCTCTTGCCGATCTGGCTGATCACGCCGCCGGACGAACGGCCGTACTTCGCGCCGTAGCCGCCGGTGTAGGTCTCCTGCTGCTCGATCGAGCCGTACGGCAGCGTGAAGCCGCCGACGTTGGTCATCGGGTTACCGGAGAAATAGCCGTTGAGGTAGTAGGCGTTCTCGGCGACGGACGAACCGCCGAACGAGATCTCGCCGCCGAAGAACGTACCGTTGCCGGTGACGGCACCGGGCGACAGCAGCGCGATCGACTCGGCCGAACGCGGCATCGGCAGGCGCTTCAGCTCTTCGGCGGTGATGACGGTGCGGGTGTCGGTGGAGGTCACGTCGATCGACGGGACGTTGGAGCCGACGACGGTCACGACGCCCAGGTTCGTGGCATCGCCACCGAACGAAACGTTCGCGCTCGAACCGACCGTCACGACGATCGTGCGCTGGTCGGAGCCGGAGGTCACGGTGTAGGTGCCGACCGGCAGCTGGTTCGCGACGTAACGGCCGTTCGCATCGGCGGTGACCGTGCGGGAGAAACCGCTGTTGTTGCTGATCGTGACGGTGGAGCCCGCCGCGACGGTGCCGTTGACGCCACCGGTGGTGCTCTGCGCCTGCACGGCACCGGCGAAGCACAGACCGAGTGCAACGGTCAGCGTGCTGCGCTTCAGGCCTTTGGCAAGGTAGTTAGAAGCCATTATGTGAACCCCCATAGGGACAGGTTGTGACAATTTTTGGAGTACATGTACGTCCGGCCCATGATGGCCCGACGCTCCGACTATAGAACACCCAACAAATCCTTAACAACCCCCTCACGAAAACTTCCCGACTACTGGAAAACGGGCGGGAGCTTGTGCTGCGTTGCAGCATCGGGAGGGCGTCGGATGCTGCGCTGCAGCATCCGATTTTGCCGCGACCGGTGGCCGGGGGCCCTAGCCCGCCAGCACGGCCGCGATCCGGCGCTGCTCCGCCGCCAGCGCGGCCGGCATCCGGTCGCCGTACTCGCCCAGGTAGGCCCCGATCGCGTCGAATTCGGCGCGCCAGCCGTCCAGGTCGAAGCCGAAGAGCACGTCCCGCGCCTCCTGCGACAGCTCCAGGCCGTCCAGGTCGAGCTCTTCCGCCAGCGGCAGGCGGCCCACGGGGGTCTCGGCGGCGCCCGCCCGGCCCTCCACGCGGTCGATCATCCACTCGAGCACGCGCAGGTTGTCGCCGAACCCGGGCCACAGGAACTTGCCGTCGGCGCCCTTGCGGAACCAGTTCACGTGGAAGATCTTCGGCAGCTGCGCGCCGGCCTTGTCGAACGACAGCCAGTGCGCGAAGTAGTCGGCGAAGTTGTAGCCGCAGAACGGCTTCATCGCCATCGG
>CAMLSB010000094.1 GCA_946482565.1 uncultured Lysobacteraceae bacterium
TTGAACCTTCCACGACGGACACGCTCCCCACGCCGGCGGGCTGATCGCGCGCGACGCCCGCCGCGCGGCGCCGTCAGAGCCGATCGAGCAGCGCGATCCAGAAGGCTTCGGGGAGCTCGGCGCGCACCGGGACCAGGTAATGCTGCGCGCCCGCGAAGGGGCCGCACTTCACCGCGTCCTTCTCGGTCATCAGCACCGGCAGGTCGCTGCCGAAATCGAAATCGTCCGCGGTGTAGCGGTGGTGGTCCGGGAACGCATGCGGCACGACCGCGATGCCCTGCGCGCGCAAGGTGGCGAAGAAACGCTCCGGCTCGCCGATGCCGGCCACCGCGTGCACGCGGCGCCCGGCGAAGGCCTGCAGCGGCACGGGGCGGCCGCCCTGCAGCGGCAATGCGTCGCCCGGTCGCAGCTGCATGCGCCACTGGCCGAACGCCGGTTCGGCATCGCCGCCGGCGTCGTTGAGCACGTGGAAGTCGCAGGTGGCCGCGCGCGATCCGGGTTCGCGCAAGGGGCCGGCGGGAATCAGGCGGCCGTTGCCGTGGCCGCGGCGCGCATCCACCACTTCGATCTCGACGTCGCGTGCCAGGCGGTAGTGCTGCAGCCCGTCGTCGCAGACGATCACGTCGCAACCGGCCTCGACCAGCGCGCGCGCGGCGGCGACGCGGTCGCGGTCGGCGCGGACCTTCGCACCGGTGCGGCGCGCGATCAGCAGCGGCTCGTCGCCGGCGAGCGCGGGGTCGCTGCGCGCGTCGACCCAGCGCGGCGTGCCGGGTTCGTCGCGACCGTAGCCGCGCGTCGCGACGCCGGGCGTGCGACCGGCGGCGCGCAGGCGTTCGACCAGCGCGATCACCAGCGGCGTCTTGCCGCTGCCGCCGGCGACCACGTTGCCCACGACCACCACCGGGACGCCGGCGCGCTGCTGCTTCAGCCAGCCGCGGCGGTAGGCGGCGAGCCGCAGGCGCACGGCGGTGCCATACAGCGCGGCGAGCAAGCGCGCGGTCCATGGCGGCGCGCGGCCGGTGTCGTACCACCAGGCCGGCGGCGCGCGGCGCGTGCTCACGGCGCGGCCTGCTCGCGGAACTGCATGCGGTGCAGGTGCGCGTACAGGCCGTCGCGCGCGAGCAACTGCACGTGCGTGCCCTGCTCCACCAACCGGCCCTGGTCGAGCACCAGCACCTGGTCGGCGTGCTCGATCGTGGACAGGCGGTGTGCGATCACCAGCGTGGTGCGGTCGGGCATCAGCTTCTGCAGCGCGTCCTGCACCAGGCGCTCGGATTCGGCGTCGAGCGCGGCGGTCGCCTCGTCGAGGATCAGGATCGGCGCGTCCTTGAGCATCGCCCGCGCGATCGCCAGGCGCTGGCGCTGCCCGCCGGACAGCAGCGCGCCGTTGTCGCCGACGGGCGTGGCCATGCCGCGCGGCAGGCGTTCGATGAATTCCAGCGCGTTGGCGGAGCGCGCGACCTCGCGCAGGCGCGCCTCGTCGGCAGGCGCGGCGTAGGCGATGTTGGCGGCGATGGTGTCGTCGAACAGCATCACCCGCTGGCCGACCAGCGCGATCTGGCGGCGCAGTTCGGCCAGGGTGTAGTCGTCGAGGTTGGTGCCGTCGAGCGAAATGCCGCCCTCGCTCGGTTCGTAGAAGCGCGGGACCAGCCGCACCAGGCTGGTCTTGCCGCTGCCGGAACGGCCGACGATGGCGGTGACGGAGCCCGGGCGCGCGGTGAAGCTGATGTCGCGCAGGGCCCAGCGCACGTCGGAGTCGGCGGCGGCCGCATCGAAACCGTTGGCGATGCCGGCATCGGCGCCGCCATTGCCGTCGGCATCGGCCGTCGCGTAGCGCAGGCCGACGCGGTCGAACACGAGTTCGCCGCGGGCGCGCCGGCCTTCGAACGTGGCCTTGCCGTTGTCGACCTCCTCGCCCGCATCCAGCACCGCGAACAGGCGCTCGGCCGCGGCCACGCCGCGCCCCAGCACCGCCTGCACGTTGGTGAGCCGGCGCAGCGACGGAATGATCGCCATCATCGCCATCATCAGCTGCACGAATTCGCCGGCGTTGATCTGGCGGACCAGCGCCTGTCGCGTGGCGACCGCGATGATCGCGGCCAGCGCGAACGCCGCGAGCATCTGCACCAGCGCCGAACTGCCCGCGCGCGTGGCCTCGACCTTCACGTTCAACCGCAGCACGCGATTGGCCAGCACCGAATAGCGCGCCTGCTCGGACGCCTGCGTGCCGTAGACCTTGACGTCCTGCTGCGCGGCCAGCGTCTGCTCGGCCGCCTGCGCCAGCCGGCCCATGTCTTCCTGGATGCCCCTGCTGATGCGGCGGTAGCGCTTGCCCACGTACCACACGACGACGCCGATCAGCGGCGTCACCAGCAGCACCGCGAAGGTCACCTTGAAGCTGACGTACAGCATCATCCCGAGCATGAAGGCGACGGTGAGGCTGTCGGTGATCATCGCCTTGAGCGCGTCGGTGCCCGCCTGCGCGACCTGCTCGGTGTCGAAGTTGAGGCGGCTCACCATCGACGGCACCGACTCGACGTCGAAATGGCTGCTGGGCATGCGCAGGTACTTGCCGATGATCTGCTCGCGCAGGTCGCGGACCATGCTGCGGCCGGCGCGAGCCATGCCGTAGTCGGTGACATAGCCGGCAATGCCGCGGACCACGAACAGCGCGATGATCTCGAGCGGCAGGATCGTCGCCATGCGCGGCTCGGGATGGACGAAACCCTTGTTGACCAGGGGGTCCATCATCTTCACGAACAGGCCGCCGGCCGCGGCCTCGATCACCATCGCGACGACGGCACAGGCGAGCATCGGCCAGTACGGCGCGGTGTAGCCGAGCAGCCGGCGGTAGGCGACCCAGGCGCCACCGTCGACGTGCCTTGCGGGCGGTGCGCTGCCGGGCTTCGCGCTGGTGCTGCGGGCAGCGCTCATCGGCGCGCCCCTGCGGTTTCGGGCGCGGTGCCGATCGAGATTTCGCGGAAGCCGAGCTGGCCCAGCGCGTCCAGCGCCGTCACCACCGCCTGGTGCGGCGTGCGCGCGTCGGCGCGCAGCAGCACGACACGCTTGCGGTCGTCGCCGGCCACTTCCGCGATCGTGCGCTTGAGCGATTCCACGTCGGTGCGCAGTGCCTCGCGGTCGCCGACGAAGTAGCGGCCGTCGGCGTTGACCAGGATGTCGAGCGCCTTTGCCTGCTGTTGCGCGGCCTCGCCCTGCGCGCGCGGCAGCTGCAGCTTCAGCACCGAGCGGCTGTCGAAGGTCGTCGTCACCACGAAGAACACGATCAGGCACAGCACCACGTCGATCAACGGGATGAGGTTGATCTCGGGGGTGTCGTCGGCGCGGAAATCGCGGATGCGCATCGGGGCGGCGGGTCAGGCCGGATCCAGCGTATCCAGGAGCTGCATCGCCTCGTGCTCCATGTCCACGATGTATTCGGAGATGCGCCCGCGGAAGTAGCGATGGAAGGCCAGCGCCGGGATCGCCACGACCATGCCGGTCGCGGTGCAGACCAGTGCCTTGCCGATGCCGCCGGCGAGCTGGTTCACGTCGCCCATGCCATGGTCGAGGATGCCCAGGAACATCTGGATCATGCCGACGACGGTGCCGAAGAGGCCCAGCAGCGGCCCCGCCGCGGCGATGGTGCCGAGCGTGTTGAGATAGCGCTCCATGCGGTGCACGAGGTGGCGGCCGACGTCCTCGACGCGCTCGCGGATCGCCTCGCGCGGGCGGTTGCGCACGTCGAGCGCGGCGGCGAGCAGCGCGCCCAGCGGCGAGTTCTGCCGCAGCGATTCGACGTGGCCGGGATCCAGGGCGCCGCCGCGGGCGACCCAGGCGCGGACCTCGTCGCCCAGGCCAGGCGGCATCACGATGCGCGCGCGCAGGCTCCAGAAGCGCTCGACCACGATCGCCAGGCCGGCGGCCGACAGCAGCAGCAGCGGGATCATGGGCCAGCCGCCCGCCTTCACCAGTTCCAGCACGTGCCACCCTCCGCGTGTTCTCGCCCACAGGATACGGGTTTTGCGCCCACAGGCGCTGGCGCCGGCGGCGTTCGGCCACGAACGCGATGCCGGTGGCGGACAGGCGCAGGGTCTGCGCGCCAGTGCTGCCCGTGGCCTCGACCCGCGCACCGGCACGGCGCCAGCGCGCGACCACCCCCGGATCCGGATGGCCGAAGCGGTTGTGGGCGCCAGCGGACACCAGCGACCACGACGCGCCCACGGCGGCGACGAATGCCGGGTCCGACGAGCCGCCGCTGCCGTGGTGCGAGGCGAGCACGGCGCCAGCGCGCAATCGTGCACCTTCGCGGCGTACCAGCATGCGTTCGGCGACGTCGCTGATGTCGCCGGGCAGCAGCAACGTGGTGCCGATGGCGGTACGCACGCGCAACACGCAGCTCGAATCGTTGTCGAGGTACGGGAACCAGCGTGGCGGATGCAGGAACCGGAATTCGACACCATCCCACTGCCACGCGATGCCGGCGCGGCAATCCGCGTGCGGCGGTGCGCGGATCCCGACGGGTAGCGCGAACCGGTTCGCCGGCATGCCTTCCGGAGACCATTGCAGGCGCGGCGGGAAGGCCGTCGCAACCGAGCGATAACCACCTGCGTGGTCGTTGTCGCCGTGGCTGAGCACGATCGCGTCGAGCCCTCTCACGCCCAGCGCCTGCAAGGCCGGTACGACGACGTCGTCGCCGGCATCGTAGCCATCCGGGCTGGCGGGGCCGGTGTCGTACAACAACACGTGGGACTGCGTGCGGACCAGCACCGACAGGCCCTGCCCCACGTCGATCACCGTCGCCACCGCGTCGCCGCGCGACGGCAAGCCGCGTTGCGGCCACAGCAGCGGCAGCCACAGCAGCAAGGCCAGCGGCTTGCCGGGCACCCCGCGCGGCAGCAACAGCCAGGCGGCGCCGGCCAGCGCGAGCGGCACCGCGAACCACGCCGGTTCCGGCAAGGACCAGAGCGCCAGCGGGCTGCGCGCGATCCACGCGAAGCCCGGCCACGGCAGGTCGAAAGCGAGCGCGGCCAGGCGCCACGGCCATTCGCCCAGCCCCGCATGCAAGGCTTCCAGCCCCGTGCCGGCCAACGCGAGCGGCACGACCACCAGGCTCCACCACGGGATGGCGATGATGTTCGCGATGGGCCCCGCCAGCGATGCCTGCCCGAACAGCATCACCGTGAGCGGCAGCAACCCGACCGTCGCCACGGCCTGCGCGCCGAAGAAACCGCCCAGGTGCGCGCGCCAGCCGTGCTCGCCACTGCCCGGCAGGCACCACAGCAGCCACGCGACGCCACCGAAGCTGAGCCAGAATCCCGGTGCCAGCACCGACAGCGGATCGGCCACGAGCATCACGATCAATGCGAGCGCGAGCGTATCGGCCGCACGTTGCGCGCGGCGCAGCAGGCTCGCCAGCACTACCAGCCAGATCATCAGCACGGTGCGCATCGTCGGCAGCGCGAACCCCGCGACGGCGGCGTAGCCCAGCGCACCGACCGCAGCGGCGATTCCCGCCGCATGCATGCGCGGCAACACGCGGCCGAGCGTCGGCCACAGCCACCAGGTCGCGGACACCAGCAAGGCGATGGCACTTGCCGCCAGTGCGACGTGCGATCCCGAGATCGCGATCAGGTGGGTGAGCCCGGCCGCGCGCAGGATGGTCCAGTCGGCATCGTCGAGGCCGCGCGTGTCGCCGAGCGCCAGCGCGCGCACGAAGCGCGAGGTCGGCGACGGAATGCCGGTCGCGATCCGCATGGACATGCGGTCTCGCCATGCGTCGATGCCGCGCGGCGGCCCGAGCTGGCGCGGGCCGGCGTCGGCGCGCACATAACCGGTCGCGGCGATGCGGTCGGCGAAGGCGCGCATCTCTGCATCGTTTGTGCCGGGATTGCGCAAACCCCTTGGCGCGCGCACCCGCAGCGGCAGTCGCCAGCGCGAACCCGGCTTCAATGGCGGTGGCTGCGACGCGGCGCTGCCGTGGAGATACCAGCCCAGTTGCAGGAGGCGGCCCCGCAATGCCGGCGGCGCGCGGGAATCATCGACGTGGAAACGGAAGCGCACGCGCCCCGCTTCCACGCGCGGCAGGTCCACCACCGTACCGGTCGCCACCACGTCGGCACCTTCCAGCGTCGGCGGCAGGCGCAGCGCGAGCGCGGACGCGGCCTGCAGGCCCGCGAGCGCGAAGCCGCATGCAAACACGCCGGCCAGGCGCGAGCGCCGCCCGAACGCCCAGAGCAACAAGCCGCCACCCAACGCAAGCACCAGGCTGCGCAGCGACGGCAGCGCCGGCAGGTGCAAACAGGCCGTGCAGCCCGCGAGCAAGGCCGCCGCCGCGCCGAGGCCGAACGGGGCGGCGGTTTCGCGTGCCGACGGGGCGCTGTCCATGGTGGCCAGCTTCGCGTCCGGTCGACGCTGGCGCCGTCGGGCAATCGAGGCTCGCCGTGTGGGTATAGTCCGCGCCATGGACCGGCCACCGCGCCCGCCGTCGCAAACCGCACCGATCGCCAGGGTCGCGAGGATGGCTGTCTTCGTCGCGGCGGCCTTGCTCGGTGGCTGCGCCTACCCCGGCGCCTTGCGCTGCGATGCCGGCGCGCGCCCGATGATCGCCGAGCGCCTGTACTTCGGCACGGAACGTCCCGGAGGCGTGGTCTCCGAGGCCGACTGGCAAGGGTTCGTGGGCGACACGATCGCCGCGCGATTCCCCGCCGGCTTCACGACCTGGGAGGCGACGGGCGGCTGGCGCGGCGCGGATGGCCGTGCGGTGCGCGAGGCGAGCCACGTGCTCGAGGTGATGCATCCGGTCGACGCGAGCGGGATGGATACCGCGATCGACACGACGATCGCTGCCTACAAGGCGCGCTTCTACCAGGAAGCCGTTTTGCGCGTGCGCGCGCCCGCCTGCGCCGGGCCCTGACCGTGCTACACGTCGCTCGACGCGAGTTCGCGCAGGCGGCCTTCGTGCAACTCGAGCACGCGATCCAGGCGTCGCGCCAGCGAACGGTCGTGGGTGACCAGCACCAGGCTCGTCGCCTGCGCGCGGTTGAGTTCGAGCATTTGCCCGAACACGTTGGCGGCGGTTTTCTCGTCGAGATTGCCGGTGGGCTCGTCGCCCAGCACGCACGCCGGCTTGTTCACCAGCGCGCGCGCGACCGCGGCGCGCTGGCGCTCGCCGCCGGACAACTCGCCCGGCTTGTGCTGCAGGCGGTGGCCGAGGCCGACCGACTCCAGCAGGTCCTTCGCACGCGCCATCGCCGCCGGCATCGCGCTGCCGCCGAGCAGTACCGGCAACATCACGTTTTCCAGCGCGGTGAATTCGGGCAGCAGGTGGTGGAACTGGTAGACGAA
>CAMLSB010000095.1 GCA_946482565.1 uncultured Lysobacteraceae bacterium
CCGAACGAGTTCCTGCACATCCCGATGGGCAAGAAGGTCACCGGCTGCGTCGCGCGCGTGGTCGCCGACCACCATGCGGCCAGCCTGCGCGGCGAGACCGGTGGCGGCGCCGCGGCGCTGGCCGGCGCCAGCGAGCGCGGGGACCACGGCTGCTGCTGACGGGCGATGTTGCGGCGGGCCATGGCGCCCGCCCCACCCGATGCTAGGATCGCCCGGCAACACCAACCAACCGGGGAGACACAAGCATGTTCAACGGCATTCTTGGCTACATCATCGGCGGTGCGGTGATCGGCATCCTGGCGCGGCTGCTCAAGCCGGGCGCGGATCCGATGGGGTGGATCATGACCATCGTGCTCGGCATCGTCGGTGCCGTGATCGGTGGATGGGCGTCGACGCAGTTCGGCCTGGGCGGCGCGATGACCTGGGTCGCCGCGATCGTGGCCGCCATCATCCTGCTGTTCCTGTGGGAAGCGATCCGGCGCAAGACGCCGAAGGCCTGACCGGCGCTGGACGAAAAAGCCCCGCACGCGCGGGGCTTTTTCCTTGCGTCCGCCGCGACGTCAGCTGCGCCCGTACACGTCCTCGTAGCGGACGATGTCGTCCTCGCCGAGGTAATCGCCCGACTGCACTTCGATGAGTTCCAGCACTTCGCTGCCGGGATTCTCCAGGCGGTGCTTCGCGCCGATCGGGATGTAGGTCGACTGGTTGGCGTGCAGTTCGAACACGTCGTCGTTGCGGGTGACGCGCGCGACGCCGCTGACCACGATCCAGTGTTCGGCCCGCTTCGTGTGCGACTGCAGCGACAGCGACGCGCCGGGCTTCACCTTGATCCGCTTGACCTGGAAGCGCTCGCCGGCGTCGACGGAGTCGTAGCTGCCCCAGGGGCGATGCACTTCGCGGTGCAGCGCGGCCTGCGAGCGCTGGCCCGCCTTGAGCCTGGCGACGACCTCCTTCACCTGCTGCACCTTGTCCTTGCGCGCGACGAGCACGGCGTCGTCGGTTTCGACGACCACCACGTCATCGACGCCGACCAGCGCGACCAGGCGGCGCGCGTAGGCGTAGCTGTTGCGGCTGTCCACGGCGATGACGTCGCCGCGGTGGGCGTTGCCGTCGGCGTCGCGCTCGGCCACGTCCCACAGCGCCGCCCACGAGCCGACGTCGTTCCAGCCGATGTCCACGGGCAGCACCATCGCCGCGTCGGTGCGCTCCATCACCGCGTAGTCGATCGATTCGGCCGGCGTGGCCGCGAACGCATCGCCGTCGAGCCGGATGAAGTCGCCATCGCGGCGTGCGCCGGCGAACGCGTCCCGCACGCCCGCGAGGATGTCGGGGCGGAAACGTTCGAGTTCTGCGAGGTAGCGCGAGGCGCGGAACAGGAACATGCCGCTGTTCCAGTAATACCCGCCCGCATCGAGGTACTGTTGCGCGGTCGCGGTATCGGGCTTCTCGACGAAGCGCAGGACCTTGCGTACGCCCGTCGTGCCGGCGTCCGCCTGTATGTATCCGAAGCCCGTTTCCGGCGCCGTCGGCATGATCCCGAACGTGACCAGCGCGCCGGCTTCCGCCGCGGGCGTCGCCGCGCGCACCGCCGCATGGAACGCCGCGGCATCGCGCACCACGTGGTCGGACGGCAGCACCAGCAGCAGCGGGTCGCCGCCATCGGCATCGTGCAGCGCCTGCAACGCCGCCGCCGCGATCGCCGGCGCCGTATTGCGCCCGGCGGGCTCGAGCACGATCGCGGGGACCGGCGCGCCCACCTGCCGCAACTGTTCGGCGACCAGGAACCGGTGATCCTCGCCCGCGACGACGATCGGCCGGGCCTGCGCCAGGGGCGCCACCCGTAGCCAGGTCGCCTGCAGCATCGTGTCCTCGCCGGCCAGCGGCAGGAACTGCTTCGGATAGGCCTCGCGCGAGAGCGGCCACAGCCTCGTCCCCGAGCCTCCCGACAACAACACCGGCTGCAGATCCGTCACGCGCACCTCCCGGCGAACATGGCGGCAGTTTACCCTGTGCATGCCGGCCTTCCCGGCCACGGAGCCCCGATGTCGCCATCCGAACGACTGCCCGCATCGGACACCGTCGCCCAGCGTGCCGACGCGCGGCTCGCCTGGGCCCGCGCGGCGCTCGATCATCCGGCCGCGACGCTGGAGCGCGCCTCGATGGACGCGGGCTTCCGCAGTTACTGGCGCAGCACCGGCGCCGACGGCACCACCCGCATCGTCATGGACTCGCCGCCCGACCGCGAGGACGTGCGCCCGTGGCTGCGCATCCGCGACCTGCTGGAAGACGGCGGCGTGCGCGTGCCGCGCGTGCTCGCGCGCGATGTCGACGCCGGCTTCCTGCTTCTCGAGGACCTCGGCACGCCGACGCTGCTGCAGGTGATCGACGCCGGCAACGCCGACGCGCTGTTCGACGCCGCCATCGACCAGCTGCTGCCGTTGCAGAAGATCGCGCCGCCGCCCGGCATGCCCGCCTATGACGAGGCGCTGCTGGCGCGCGAACTGCGCCTGTTCGACGAATGGTTCCTCGGCCGCCACCTCGGCCTGTCGCTCGATTGCGACGACATGGAGGTGCTCGACCTCGCGTATCGCCGCCTCATCGACGCCGCGCTCGCGCAGCCGCGGGTGCTGGTGCATCGCGACTTCATGCCGCGCAACCTGATGCCGGCCGGCAATGGGCTCGCGGTGCTGGATTTCCAGGATGCGGTGGTCGGTCCCGTCGCCTACGACGCGCTGAGCCTGTTCAAGGACGCGTTCCTGTCCTGGCCGCCGGAGCGCGTGCAGGGCTGGCTGGCGCGCTATCACGCCCGCGCCACCGATGCCGGCATCCCGGTGCCGGCGCTGCCGCGTTTCCTGCGCGACGCCGACCTGATCGGCGTGCAGCGCCACCTCAAGGTGCTGGGTATCTTCGCGCGCCTCCAGCATCGCGACGGCAAGCCGAAGTACATCGCCGACGCGCCGCGTTTCCTCGCCTACCTGGCGGAAGCGCTGCCCCGCCATCCCGAGCTCGCGCCGCTGCAGGACTTCCTCGCGCGCCGCATGCTGCCCGCGTTCGAGGCGCAGGCAGCCCGCGCCGCCGGCGCATCCGCATGAAGGCGCTCGTCTTCGCCGCCGGCCGCGGCGAGCGCATGCGCCCGCTCACCGACGCGACGCCGAAGCCGCTGCTTCGCGCCGGCGGCAAGCCGCTGATCGCCTGGCACCTCGAGCGCCTGGCCGCGATCGGCGTACGCGACGTCGTCGTCAACACCAGCTGGCTCGCCGCGCAGTTCCCCGAAATGCTCGGTGATGGCGAACGCTGGGGCCTGCGCATCCGCTACTCGTTCGAAGGCGAAACGCCGCTGGAGACCGGCGGCGGCATGCTCAACGCGTTGCCGCTGCTCGGCGGGGACGAGCCCTTCCTCCTCGTCAACGGCGACGTCTGGACCGACTTCGATTTCGCGAAGCTGCCGCGCGATCCCGCCGGCCTCGCGCACCTGGTGCTGGTGGATCCGCCCCTGCAGGCGCCCCGCGGGGATTTCGCGCTGGACGCGCAGGGTGTGCTGCACGCGGACGGCCCGCAGCGACTGACGTATTCGGGCATCGGCATCTATCGGCCGCAACTGCTCGACGGCTGGCGCGAGTTCGCCGGCGGTGCCGGAACGGATGGCGAGGGCAAGCCGAAATTCCCGCTCGCACCGATCCTGCGCGCGCACATGGCGGGAGGCGCGATCACCGGCGAGCATCATCGCGGTCGCTGGACCGACGTGGGCACGCCCGAGCGCCTTGCCCGGCTCGACGCGGAACTGTCCGGTACCGACTAGGCGTCGTCGCCGAGCGCCTCGCGCAGGAACGGCACGGTGAGCCGCCGCTGCGCGGCGAGCGACGCGCGGTCGAGGCGGTCGAACAGCCGCGTCAGCCCGCCGAGGTCGCGCCCGACGCGGCGCAACAGCCAGTCGAGCGCAGCGTCGTCCACGACCAGGCCACGCCGCCGCGCGCGCGTGCGCAACACTTCGCGGCGCCCCTCGTCGTCGAGCATCGGCAGCGACACGCGCGTGCATTGCGCGAGCCGCGAGCGCAGGTCCGGCAGCGACAGCGGCAGTGCGTCCGGCGCGGCGGCCGCGGTGTAGAGGACCGCAGCGCCGGCGGCGCGCATCCGGTTGTGGAAGTCGAACAACGCCACTTCCGCCGCGCGTTCGCCCGCGATCGCGTCGAGGTCGTCCAGCGCGGCGACCTCCGCGCCGTCCAGTGCCTCCAGCGCTTCGTGCACGCGCCCGGCGGCAGTGCGCAGCGGCAGGTAAGCGACCCGCCGGCCCGCAGCTTCCGCTTCGGCGCAGGCGCCGAGCGCGAGATGCGTCTTGCCGGAACCCGTCACGCCCGCGAGATAGCACCAGTCCGCGCCGGCCTGCGTCGCCAGCGCGCGCAGCTGCGCGATCGCGCCGGAGGGCGCCGCGACGTAGGTGTCGAGTCGCTGGTCCGGCGGGAAGCGCAGCGCCAGCGGCAACTGCCGCGACGGATCGCGGCTCATTCGCCGGTCTGGCCCGGATCCGGGCGTTGCGCATTCGGCGGGCGAGCGCCCGCTGGCGGCGCAGGGAGCGAGGGCGCCCCGCCCTCCGCCACGACGATCGTCGCCGCCTCCGGCTGTCCCGCATAGAGGCGGCTGTCCAGGTAGCGTTCGTGCGCGTAACGCAGCAGCACGTTCGCCACCGCCGCCACCGGCAGCGCCAGCAGCATGCCGAGGAAGCCGAACAGCGTGCCGCCAGCCAGCACCGAGAAGATCACCGCGACCGGATGCAGGCCGATGCGGTCGCCGACCAGCTTAGGCGTGAGCCAGTAGCTCTCGATCACCTGCCCGACCGCGAACACCACCCCGACACCGACCAGGTGCTGCCAGTCGCCGAACTGCGCGAGCGCGGCGACGCCGCCCAGCAGCACCACGGTCGTCGGCCCGAGGTAGGGCACGAACGTCAGCAGGCCGGCGAGGACGCCGACGAGGATGCCCAGGTCCAGCCCCACGGCCAGCAGCCCGCCCGCGTACAGCACGCCGAGCGCGAGCATCACCAGCAGCTGCCCGCGCAGGAAGCCGCCGAGCACCTCGCTGGATTCGCGCGCGAGCCGCGAGGCGACGGCCGCGTGGTCGCGCGGCACCAGCGCGGCGGCGCGTTCCACGAACACGTCCCAGTCGCGCAGGAAGAAGAACGTCAATACCGGCAGCAGCACGAGGTTCGCGATCCAGCCCAGCAGCGCGAAGCCCGAACGCGACAGGTAGCCGAGCAGCGTGGCCGCTGCGCCGCCCGCCTGCTCCCAGTGGCTGCGAACCAGCGCGAACAGGTGCGTGGGATCGAGCCAGCCGACCAGCTCCAGCCCGGTCTTCGCTTCGATCCACGGGAGCGCGGTACCGACCAGCCATTCGCGGTAATGCGGCAGCGACGCGAACAGCGTCGCGAGTTGCTGCTGCAGCAGCGGCAACAGCAGCAGCAGCGCGAGCAGCGCCACCGCCGACATCGCCGCGAACACGATGATCACCGCGCCGTTGCGCGGCATGCCGCGCGCCTGCATGCGGTCGACCAGCGGATCGCCGAGCCAGCCGAGCATCGCGGCGAACACGAACGGCGTCAGCACCGGCGACAGCAACCACAGCAGCCAGCCCGCCGCCAGCGCGACCAGGCCCCATTGCAGGCGGCGCAGGAAGGTCGCGAGCGCCTGGCGGTCGCCAGCACCACCGTCGGCGGAATCGCGGCCGGCGTCGTCGCGCATCGTCATCGCAGGCGGAACGTCGCGCTCGCCGCGCTCGTGCCGGCCACGCCGTTGCCAGCCACGCCATTGCCGGTCGTGGCGCTGCCGTCCTCGACGAGCAGCTCGTCGTCCAGCACGCGCCGCAATCCGGGCAGTCCGGTCGCGAGGTCGAGGTCGAATTCGAGGCGGTCCGGCGTCGCGCGCAGCGGCCGCGCATCGCGCACGACCGACGCGTCACGCAGCCACGCGACGAGGCGCATGTAGTCCTGCGCGCTGCGGATCCCGGTGAACGCGACGGTGTAACGGCCCGGCTCGCCGATCGGTGTCGCCTTCGCGTAGCGCGCGGCGAGCGCGTCGGCGGCGCCGTCCGCGCCGGACGCCATCGCGCGGCGCGCGTCGCGGTCGGTGCTGGTCCAGTTCGACAGCACCTTGCCGTGGTCGATGAAGGTCCAGTCGGCCGTCCAGCCGTCGCCGCCGCGCTGGACCTTGCCCACCAGCTGCATCGGCGGGCTGTAGCGTGCCGACAAGGCAGCGATGGCTTCGGCGTCGCCGCGCCAGATCGCACCCACGGCCGCCTGTTCGGCGGCGCTGCCGGAGGGCAGGCCCAGGCGGTAACCACGCGCGATCGCGCGGTCGAGCACCGCGCGCGCGGCGGCCGATTTGCCCAGGCCGACCAGGCGCGGACCGCTGCCGTCGTCGATCGCCAGCCACAGGACGGGCTTGGGCCGCGGCTCCGCCCACACCGGCAGGCCGAGCGCGCCGGCGATGTCGTCCACCTTGGCCTGGTCGAAGCGGACGACCAGGGTGGTGCTGTAGACCGGCGCGCCGGTGGACGCCGAAACGCCCTCGTCCTGCCGGTAGTCGAAACTTTCCACGTAGTCGCCGGCACGGCGCAATTCGTCGCCGATGCCTGGCCGGTCGGCGGCGGCGCGGTCGCCCGAGAGCTTGGCGAAGACCTGTCCGAGCGCGCGCGAGAAGCCGGCGCGGCGGTCGCCTTCGGACTGGCTGCGCACCTGGACCTCGGCCTGGTAGACGCCTTCGGCACCGGCCCGGTCGCCTTCGACCCGCTGCGCGGGCGCCCGGCCGGGCAGCGCCAGCAGCATGGCCGCCAGCAGCACCGCCATCCATGCCGCGCCCGGGGCGCGTCCTTCCTTCGTCGCGGGCATCACGGGCATCGCCCCCGGAGTTCTGCTGGCCAGCAGGCATGGTGCCGCACCCGCGCCGGGCCGTCCACGCCCGTCGCTGCTAAAATTGCGGGTTCCAGCCCGCGCATCGCCGGCGCAACGCCACCCGAGGCCTCCTTGAGCACGCCGCAGACCCCGCTGACGTACCGCGACGCCGGTGTCGACATCGACGCGGGCAACGCGCTGGTGGAGCGCATCAAGCCGATGGTGAAGCGCAGTTTCCGCCCCGAGGTGATGGGCGGCCTGGGCGGCTTCGGCGCGCTGTTCGACCTCTCGGGCAAGTACCGCGAGCCAGTGCTCGTCTCCGGCACCGACGGCGTCGGCACCAAGCTCAAGCTCGCCCAGCAGCTCGGCCGCCACGGCACGATCGGCATCGACCTGGTGGCGATGTGCGTGAACGACGTGCTGGTGCAGGGCGCCGAGCCGCTGTTCTTCCTCGA
>CAMLSB010000096.1 GCA_946482565.1 uncultured Lysobacteraceae bacterium
TGCTTGATCACCGCGCCCATCGCGACTTCGCCCAGTTGCTGCCCGTGCAGCCCGAACTTCTCGACGAGCGCGCCGAGCGTGCGCACCGACATGCCGAGGTTGCCGACGTCCGCATAGGCGGTGTTCTGGCGGCAGAAGGGGATGCGGACGCCGCCGAGCACGGCGACGGGACGACCTTGCAACATCGTGCGACCTCGCGAAGCGGCCCGCGCGGCGCGCGGGCGGGAAGACCTGTGCAGGCATATCTACGTAAGATGGCCGCAGTGTAAACCCGCCCCGCCGACCGGCCAATCACGCAATGAGCGACGCAGTGCGCATTCCTGGAACCCGTATCGTCGCCGGCGCGCTCGCGCTGGAACTGGCGCCGGGCAGCCCCGTGGGCGCCATGCTGCTCGCGCAGGCCGACGCGGGACGCCTGGGCGAACGCATCGCCGCCGACCTCGCCGGCTTCCAGCCCGAGGCGGCGACGCTGGAACTCGCGCTCGCCGGTGCCCATTACGATCCTGTGGAAGCGCTGCGGCCGGGCTGGCCGCTGCATCGCGAGCTCGACCAGCTGGCGGCGCGTGCGCCCGGCCGCGACGACGCGCGCGGCGCTGGCGCCGCGGATGCCGGCCGGATCATCGCGTTCGGCGCGCACGACGGCCGCCTGCCCGACGCGCTGATGCCCGATCCGGGCCAGGCCGGCGGCCCGCTGCGGATCCTGCCGTTCGTGCTCGCGGGCGACGCCGATGCCGTGGCGCGCGTGGGCGATGCGTTCGAGCGCGACCTCGTCGAGACCGGCATGGCCGGGGCGGCGACCGCGCTGATGGCGCAGGAACTGTTCGGGCTGCAGGTCGAGCACGCGCGTTACCTGACGCTGCACGACCTGCTGGCGATGACCGCGTTGCAGTACGAGCACGCCGGCCTGTCACCGCTGTGGCCGATGCTGGAGGCGGCGCTGCTCGCGCCGGATGCCGAGGAATGGCTGGACGCGCCGCCCGAGCCGCTCGCGCACTACCGCGACGGCGAGGCGCGCATCGCGTTGTTCTCGCCCGCCGCGTGGCACGCGCGCTACGTGCCGTCGGACACCGACGACGCGCGGCTCGCGCGCGGCTTCGAGCACTTCCAGGCGCGGCAGCGGCAGTTCGCCGCGGTGCTCGGCGCGCACGGCGTACCGGTCACCTTCGCCCACTGCAACGCCAACGAACAACCCGACCTGTAAAAAAAGGGGACGGAGGGAGTTAATTCCGGGACAGGGCATGCCCTGTCCCGGAATTAACTCCCTCCGTCCCCTTTTTGGGGTGCCCTCAGTCGGCGAGCTTGATCACCCCGCAAGCCAGGCGCTTGCCCGCGTTGCCCGACGGCTGGCTGTGGTAATCGTCCGGATCGGCATGGACGATGATCGCGCGGCCCGCGACGTCGTTCGCCGCGCCGGTGCCGAGGGTCAGGCCGGGCACGTGCATGTTGACGTGCGCGACGCCCTGCGCGTCGGCGGTGATGTTGTCGATGTCGCCGGCGTGGTGCGCGCCTTCGTCCATCCGCCCGTGCGGCGCGGCGCCCGGGTTGAAGTGGCCGCCGGCGCTGCTGGCGTCGGCCGCGCTGCAGTCGCCCTTCTCGTGGATGTGGAAGCCGTGGCTGCTGCCCGGTGCGAGGCCGCCGATGTCGCCGGCGATGTGCACCGCGTTCGCACCCATGCTCATCACCTGCAGGCGGCCGCTGACCAGGCTGCCCGAGGCCGACGCGAGGTTGGCGACGGCGTCGTGGTCCTGCATCGGCGCGCTCGGCGCAGGCGCGGCGGGCGACTTCGGCGGCGTGGAGCTGCAGGCGGCGAGGCCGAGCACGGCCAGGGTGGCGGCGGCGAGCGGAACGATGCGCATGGCGGATCTCCTCATGGGGACGGGCGATTGTCGCACCCTGCGCGGCGCGGCGTCGTGACGCTGCGCGATGCCCGGCAGCGGCGCGCGCGCGACGCGCGTGGCATCGGCTCGGCGCTACCTGCGCTTGCGGCCCGGCCCGAGGCGGCGCGTCAGCGTGTTGCGGCCGAGGCCGAGCCGAGCCGCCGCTTCGCCGCGATGGCCGCCGGTGTGCTCGAGTGCCGCGTCGAACAGCGCCTGCTCGAACAGTTCGCGCGCCTGCGCGTGCAGGTCGCCATCGCCCGCATCCAGGCGCGTGCGCGCCCAGGCGGCGAGCGCCGCGTCCCACGCATCGGCGTGCTGCGACGGAGCAGGCGATGCCATCGCGATCGCGGGGACCAGGGCGTCGACATCTGCTGCCGCGACGCGATCGTCGGGCGCCAGCGCAGCCAGTCGCCAGCACGCGTTCTCGAGTTCGCGCACGTTGCCCGGCCAGTCGCGTGCGCGCAGCCGCGCCACCGCTTCCGGGGACAGGCGCTTCGGCGCCGCGCCCAGCCGTTGCGCCGCGAGCGCGAGGAAGCGTTCGGCGAGCCGCGGGATATCGTCGCGCCGCTCGCGCAGCGGCGGCACCTGCAGCCGCACGACGTCGAGCCGGTGCAGCAGGTCGGCGCGGAATCGCCCTTCGGCGACCAGGCGCTCCAGCGGCTGGTGGGTCGCCGCGATCACGCGCACGTCGACGCGGATCAACTCGCGGCCGCCGACGCGGAAGAATTCGCCCTCAGCCAGCACGCGCAGCAGCCGCACCTGCAGCGGCGCCGGCATGTCGCCGATCTCGTCGAGGAACAGCGTGCCGCCGTCGGCCTGCTCGAAGCGGCCGACATGGCGCCGCGTCGCGCCCGTGAACGCGCCGGCCTCGTGGCCGAACAGTTCGGATTCCAGCAGCTCCGCCGGGATCGCGGCGGTGTTGAGCGCGATGAACGGCTTGGCTGCGCGCGGCGATTCGCGGTGCAGCGCGCGCGCCACCAGTTCCTTGCCGGTGCCGGTTTCGCCGGTGACGAGCACGGACAGCGGCGCCTGCGCGAGCTTGCCGATGCTGCGGAACAGCGCGCGCATGGCCGGCGCGTCGCCAACCAGCTCCGGCGTCCCCGCGGAGGGGGTGTCCACGGGGGCCGGAGTGCCCGCGCTTCCCTGTGCCGGCATCGATGTCGAACGCAACGGGGCTGCGCGGGCGGCCAGTGCCACCGCGTGGTCCAGGTCGAACGGCTTGGACAGGAACTCCCACGCGCCGCCGCGGAACGCGCCCGCGGTGCTGGCGACGTCGGTGTAGGCGGACATCACGATCACCGGCAGCGCCGGGTGCGCGGCGCGCAGCTTGCGCAGCAGCGCCAGGCCATCGTCGTCGCCGGGCATGCGCACGTCGGTGAAGATCAGCGCCGGGACGCCGTCGCTCAGGGCCGCCAGCGCTTCGGCCGCCGAGCCGTATTCGCGCACGGCATGGCCAGCTTCGCGCAGCGCGGTGGCCAGCACGAAGCGCACCGCGCGGTCGTCGTCGACCACCCAGACCGTCGCGTCGCGCGCCGGCCTGGCCATGTCCGTTCCGGCCTCGATGCGTTCAGCCATTTGCCGCCTCTCCCGCTTCGCGCAACGGCAGCAGCAGCGTGAACACCGTATGCCCCGGCCGCGACCGGAATGCGAGCGAGCCGCGATGCTCGCGCGCGACCTGCTGCGCCAGCGCGAGCCCGAGCCCGCTGCCCTCGGCGCGGCCGCTCACCAGCGGCAGGAACACCTGCTCGGCGAGTTCCTCCGGCACGCCGCGGCCGTCGTCCGCGATCTCGAGGCGCAGCGCCAGCGCATGCGCCGCGTCGCCGATGCGCACGCCGTGTTCGGCGCGCGTGCGCAACGTGACGTTCGCCGCACCGGCCTCGATCGCGTTGCGCACCAGGTTCCAGGTGGCCTGCACCAGGCGATCTTCGTCGCCGTCGAATTCGGGCAGGCTGGGGTCGTAGTCGCGCGCGAGGCGCACCGCCCAGCCGGCGTCGCTTTCGGCCAGGCGCAGCACGCGTTCAAGCACCGCGTGGATGTTCAGCGGCGCATGCGGCCGCGGCGGCGCCGGCAACAGCAGGCGATCGAGCAGGCCGGCAAGGCGCTCCACTTCGGACTGGATGAGCGCGGTGAGTTCGAGGGAATCGTCGTCGCCGTCGCTTTTGCCGGCGGCGGCCTCGACGGCGGCGCGCGCGGCGGCGCGGCGCGCGAGCAGCTGCGCGGCTCCCTTCAATCCGGCCAGGGGATTGCGCAACTCGTGCGCGAGACCCTTGAGCGAGGCGCTGACCGCGCCGGGCAGCGCGAGCGCCGGATCCTCGCCGGGGAATTCGGCCACCGGATGCGCCTCGAGCCACCAGCCGCCGCCCTCGCGCGGCGACAGCGCCACGTCGGCGAAGCGCGCCGACTGGCCCGGGAAGGCGAACGCCAGGCGGCGCAGCCGGATTGCGTCCTCGCCCGGCGCCTGCAGCCATTCGGCCAGGCGCGTGCCATCGGCTTCCAGCGCCGCCAGCGGCAGGCCGGGCAGCCGCCGTGCACCGACCCCGAGCCAGCGCCCGAATGCCGGGTTCGCGCCGGCGACGCAACCGTCGGCGCCGGTCCAGGCAACCGGGGTCGTCAGCGCATCGAGGGCGGTGGCATCGGCCATTGCACCAATATAGTGCATTGCCGCCCGAATGCACTCATACAATTTTATCGAAGTTACCTCAGTCGATTGCAATAATATTATTGCTTTAATGGCCCCGCTCTGCTACATTATTGTAGTAGTGACGGGAGTGCACGCCATGATTCCTTCAAGATCAATGCGACAACTCAGCCGACAGCGTCTGGATGAGCGGCTGAAAGCGCTTCGGGAACTGCCGCCTTCCGCGAAGGCGGTGCCCGGAGGTGGCTGGATTCGCGCTGTCCGCGAGGCGTTGGGAATGCCGAGGCAAGTGCTCGCCCAGCGGATGGGCGTCGGCCCAGCGCGCATACAACAGATGGAGTTGGGCGAGTCGCGCGGCAGCATCACCATGGCTTCGCTTGCCCGGGCAGCGGCCGCCCTGGATTGCGAGCTAGTCGTCGCTCTGGTTCCACGCGAGCCGCTTGAGGCGAGAGTGCAGAAGCAGCGCCTGCATCGGGCCGAAAACTGGCTCAGGACGCGGATGCTTCACACCATGTCGCTGGAAGGCCAGGACATCGGGTCTTCCGACGTGCCGCCTGCAGCCCTCCAGGAGATCGAGCGGATGTTCCCGGACGAACGCCTGTGGGACGAATCTTGAGTCCTGTCCCGGACCCCTCTCCAGTTTGGTGGACGCCGGACACCGATGGGCAGACGCCACTCGATCCGGATGAAGCCTCGGGCCTGAAGCTGGCCTTCATCGCCACGCGTGGCGACTTGAATGCGGCTGAGGGCAACAGTATCGCCACGGGCATGCAATGGGCCGAGTCGCGGGTCCGCCGCGGCGCCCATGTGGCGAGCGAGGAATTCCTGCGAAAACTGCATCTCAAGCTCTTCGGCGAGGTCTGGGAATGGGCAGGAAGCTATCGACGTACCGAGCGGAACATCGGCATCGATCCACTTCAGATTCCCATCGCGCTGCGTCAGTTGTTCGACGACGTCGCTGCCTGGGTGGAGTTCAAGGCCTACGAACCGGATGAACGGGCCGCACGTCTGCATCACCGGCTGACATGGATCCATCCCTTTCCCAACGGGAATGGACGTACCTCACGCGCGATGGCCGACCTTTCCCTTTTGGCGCAAGGCATTGCGCCTTTCAGCTGGGGTGCGAACACCGGCCTGCCGGCGCAAGAAACAAGGCAATGTTACCTTGCGGCGGTACGCGCCGCGGACGGCCATGATCTCGCTCCACTGATGGCGTTCGTGCGTTCCTGACGAGGCTGGCTTCGAATCCGTCCTTGAAGTGCGGCCTTCGCTAGTGTGCCGGTCGGACCATCCCCGGTTCCGAAATGCGCGTCAGCGCGTACAGGATCCGCGCGTCCTCGGCGTCGAGCACGTCGTTCTCGTCGCCGCGGTAGTGGCGGTGGAACGCGCGCACGGTGTCGGTGTAGCCCGGGGTCTTGTCGATCTCGAGCGGATAACCGAGTACGCGCAGCGCCATCAGCGGATCGAAGCCGGGCGGCGGATCGACGAGCGGACCCTGCGGCCACTTGCCGAAGCCCGCGTCGGCGAGCTGCTTCCACGGGAAGCGGAAACCGGGATCGCGCTTGCGTGCCGGCGCCAGGTCCGCGTGCGCGATGATCGCGTCGCGCGGGATGCCGAGCCGCGTGCACAGGTCGTCGAGCAGCCGGATCAGCGCATCGATCTCGGCGGGCGCGAACGGCGTTTCGCCGTCGTTGTCGAGCTCGATGCCGATGGAGGCCGAATTGAGTTCCGTGATCGTGCCCCAGCGCCCGGCCCCCGCCTGCCACGCGCGGTCGGCATCGTCGACGAGCTGGTAGATGCGGCCGTCGCTTCCGACCAGGTAGTGCGCGCTCACCGGGCCGCCGCTGTTGGCGGTGCGCAGCGTATGCAGCGCCTGCTCCGCCGAGCCTTCCTCCGTAGCGTGGATCACGATCAGCATCGGCTTGCGCGCGTCGAAGTTCGGCGACGGCTCCCACTGCGCGATCGGGCTGCGCGACGGCGGCGGGACATGGGCGCAGGCCGCGAGCAGGGCCGCGGCGGCGAGGACGACAGGCAGGCGGGCGTTCATGCCTGCATTGCAACTTCCGCGGGCGCCGATTGCAAGTCGCCATGGTTGGGCAGGCAAAGTTGCCAATAGGCCACGTCGATCCACTGCCCGAACTTGCGGCCGACTTCGCGGAAGCGCGCGACCGGCTCGAAGCCCAGGCGTTCGTGCAGCGCCTCGCTCGCGTGATTGGGCAGCGCGATACCGCCGATCACCGCATGCACGCCGCGTGCCGGCAGCATCCCGAGGAGTTCACGGTACAGGCGCGCGCCGCAGCCACGGCCGGTCGCACCGGCCGCGAGGTAGATCGACGTTTCCACGCTGTGCCGATAACCCTCGCGGGTTCGCCAGCGTCCGGCGTACGCATAGCCGAGGATCGCGGAGCTCTCTTCGGCCACCAGCCAGGGCAAGCCATGCGCGGCGACTTCCGCGATGCGCGCGGCCATGCCGGCCGCATCGACGGGGGCCAGTTCGAACGTGGCCGTGCTGGTGGCGACGTAATGGTTGTAGATCGCGGCGACCGCCTCCGCATCGCCCGGGCAGGCGATGCGGATCGAAATCCCGGGCGCCAGCGCGCACATCGGATGGCGTGGCCTCAGGTCGCGCGGCCTTAGATCGCGTAGTACATCTGGTACTCGAGCGGATGCGTCGCCGCGCGGAACGCGGTGACCTCCTTCATCTTCAGGCCGATGTAGGCGTCGATGAAGTCGTCGGTGAACACGCCGC